>JAENWQ010000197.1 GCA_016649855.1 Actinomycetota bacterium
CCTTCAAGGGGAACATTCCGGACCAAAAGTGCCGTTTCGTGTCACACCCCCTCGTCATGATGAGGGCATGGAAGTCACCCACCTCGACGAGGCCATCGAACTGCTCGAAAAGGCCAACGCCGATCTCGAGCCCGAGTTGCTGACGGGTCCTGACGCCCGGGAATTGCTGGGGCTCTACACCCGGGTTCAGCACCTGGGCTCCTTTGGGATCGCCGCGCTCGCCCGCAAGATCGATGATGCGCCTGCCCTCGCCCGCATGACCGGGACCTCGCTCGGCAAAGCCAAAGAAACGGTGGCGACCGGCAAGGTCCTGGGCGGATCACAAGAACTCGGGGGGGCGTTGCGCCGTGGAGAGATCTCCTTGGACCAAGCCTCGGAGATAGCCCGGGCCGAGGGATCCGCCCCCGGCGCGGCGGCGGGATTGCTCGCGGTCGCCAAGGACGAGACCTTCCACGTGCTCAAGGAGAAGGCTCGATCGGTCAAGCTCGAAGCCGAACAGCATCGGGATCTGGCCGGGCGTCAGCGGGCGGCTCGCAGTGCTCGCAGCTACTCGGATGACCTCGGCATGATGCACATCCACCTCGCCTTGCAACCCCACATCGGGGCCCCGATCGTTGCCCGGGCCGAGGCCGAAGCCGCCCGTCTGGCGCGCGCCGCCAAGAAAGAAGCCCGCCCAGAGCCCTTCGAGCGCCATCTCGCGGACGGATACGCCTCTGTGCTGGCGGGGGCGGGCACGGGCAGGGCGAAGCGTCCCGAGCTGGTCGTGCTGGTCAGCCACGAGGTGGCCAAGAGAGGCTGGAGCGACGTGAGAGGGGGAGAGGTCTGCAAGATCCCCGGGCTCGGCCCCGTTTCCCCTCAAGTCGCCAAGGAGATCGCCGGAGATGCCTTCCTAAGCGGGGTCATCTATGACGGCAAGGACCTGCGTCAGTTCGCCCGCTGGTCTCGGCACATCCCGGTCGAGGTTGCCGTCGCATTGGAATTGGGTGACCCTCCGGGATTCGATGGCGTCGCGTGCGCGGACTGCGGCAACCGTTTCCGCACCGAGTTCGACCACGTCGAGCCGCGTGCGGCGCGGGGCCCCACCTCCAATCCCAACCTCAAACCGCGCTGCTGGCCCTGCCATCAGGCCAAGACGAAACGCGACCGTAAGGCCGGGAAGCTCAAGCCCGCCGAACCCTGACGCCGCGCGCGTCCTCAGCCTTCTTCTGCGCCCGCAGGCGCAAACGCTCGGTCGTCACCCGTTAGCTTGTCGACCAGGGCGTGCCCGCCGGCCGCCGCTCTCAGGGTCTCTTCCATGTCGTAGGGATCGGTGACCTCGATGAAGAACCAGCGGCCGAAGGCGGCGTGGTTGTTGACCGCCGGGATCCACAGGTCGCGGGCGGTCGACACCTTGGCTTTCTTGTAGCGCATGTTCTCGCCGGTGACCTCGACCACCAGGTTCAGCAGATCCTTGGTTCCATCGGCGTTGCGGGCCCCGTCGTCGAAGCGCACGATGAAGTCGGGCAGATACTGCCGCTCTTGCCCGTCGATCGAGTAAGGGATCGTGAAGCCGAGGCCCTGGTTCTTCACGTAGGCATCGACCTCGTCCATCTCGTCCAGGACCTGGGCAGCCTTGAGCTCCCAACCGGAGTCACCTACGACGTGCGAGACGTGACACTTGTCGGCATCCGTCTCCCAAGTCGACTTCACGGTATCGAAGTCAACGACGCGGGAGGTGCCCTCGGGCTCGTAGCGATGAAGGATCGGTTTCAGCACCGGCTCGCCCGGTTGTGAGCGCACGATCGCTTTGTAGATGCGGTCGGCCGCGTCATGGCGATACTGCGCGAGCCATAGCATCTGAGGGAAACAGCCCGACTTGCACACCAGATACTCATCGATCCAGCGCTTGGTGATGGCGACGAGTTGCGGGAACAGCCACGGGCGCAGCGGTTGGCTCTCGGGGTCGCGATCGGTCGCGACCTCGTCGCGGAAGTAGGTCCGCAGGATCTGGTCGGCGATCTCGAATGCGATCGTCTGCATCCGGTAAGCCTTGAGGTCGTCAAGCGTATGGAGGGCTCCCGTCCCCTTGATGGGCTCCATCTCGGTCTTGGACGCGATGTCCTCGAGCGAGATCGCCAGGTGGGAATCGTCGGAGAAGTTCGCCTCGATGGTCTCGCTGGCGATGTCGAAGCGGTACCCGGTGAGACGCGGGAAGCGGATCTCCTTGGCGATCCGTTCCTCCAGGGCACGAACCCTCGTGGGTGGAGGCTTCGGGGCGACTTCGGCGGCACCAGCGGACGGGATGAACGAGAACGGAACGCCGTAGATCTCCGCGTACTCGGGCTCGAACATGCCGTCGGCGTTCACCGAGTAGCTCATCCGCCGGAGTCCCCGGCCGACCACCTGCTCGCACAGGAGCTGGGTCGAGAACGCGCGCACGCCGAGGATGTGGGTGACGGTGTTCGCGTCCCACCCTTCGGTGAGCATGGCAACCGAGACGACGCAGCGCACGTGCTCCCCGAGCCGGCCCGGCTTGCCGACGGTATTCATGACCTCACGCAACAGCTCTTCGTCGGTGATCTGATCAACATCCCGCCCCGGGAATCGGTCGCGGTAGTCGCTCTTGAATTCCTCGATCTGGGTTGAGGCCAGTTTCTTGAAGCTGTCGCTCATCGCCTCACCGGATTCAAGCTGCCGTGAGTCGACGAGGACGGTGTTCGGGCGATCACTCCAGCGTCCATCCTCGACATTGCTGAACAGCGGCAGCTTGCCGGTGACCGGCTGCTTGGAACCGTCCGGCAGTTCCTTCTCCCACCCGGCGATGTAGTCGAAGACGAGCTTCGACACGCTGGTGTTGGAGCAGACGACGATGAACACGGGCGGGGTGGCGTTGTCGGCGCCGGCGATCTTCTCCCACGCCTCGAAACGCTTGCGGTAGTCGCCGTAGAGGCTCTGTAAGGCGCCCTCGAGCTCGGCAGGGAGATCCGGTTCACTGCCCGCGGCGGCGGAGGTCCAGCCCTTCTTGGGTAGTTCGTCCTTCACGCGGGTCCAGAGATCCCGGTAGGTCGGTTGCTCGCCGGTCATGGAATCGTCGGCCACCGGGACCCGCGGCACCTTGACGATGCCGGCCTCGATCGCATCGATCAGGGAGAAGTCCGAGACGACCCAGGGGAACAGGGTCCCCTCGCCGTAACCGGAGCCCCGAAGGAAGAACGGGGTCGCGGAGAGATCGTAGACCGCGCGCACGCCCAGTTTCCTCTTCACGGCCTCGAGCCCGTTGATCCAGATGCGGGCCTCCTTCTCGCGCTCCTGCGCCTCTTTCTTCTCGTCACCGGCGAGCTTCTCGCCTTCCTCGGCGGGCTTCGACCGGTAACAATGATGGGCCTCGTCGTTCAGGACCACTATGTTGCGCTTGTTACCAAGTTCGCGACAGACGCGCCGCACCATCTCGCCTTCGCTCTCGGTGAACGCGCCGGTCTCGTCGGCCTTGAGGATCTGCTTGTTGAGCTTGCTCATGCTGACGCGTTCGCGCCTCAGGAACGTGTGGAAGTTGGTGATGACGATCTTGGCCTGGCCGAGGTCCGGAAGCTGGAGGCTGGGAACGATGTCGAGTTCCTTGTAGTAGTTGTTGGGGTCGTTCGGCATCAGAACCCGCAGCCTGTCCTTGATCGTGATACCGGGGGTCACGATGAGGAAGGCGTCGTTGAAGCGAGCATCCTGTGGGTTCGCGAGCTTGTTGAGCGTGTGCCACGCGATCAACATCGCCATGACCACGGTCTTGCCGCTGCCGGTCGCCATCTTTAAAGCGATGCGGAACAGGTCCGGGTTCGAGCCCTGGTTGCCCTCGCGCAGTTCGTTCTCGATCCACCGCTTGCCGGTCTTGGGGGCAACCTCGGTGATGTAGATGATCGTTTCGAGGGCCTCGATCTGACAGAAAAAGAGACGCCTCTCGCGGTCCTCGTTCAGCCAGTAGTCGAGGAGCTGGCGCGTGGTGCGGGTTAGTCCTGGTCGGTCGCTCTGGCGCCAATAGTCGAGATCCTTACGGATCTTGTTGATGAGCTCGTTCTCTTTCATCCGCTCGCGGGTCCACTCGGTTTCGAAGGCCTGCTGCTTGCCTTTCTTTTTTGACTGCGCGATCGGCATGAAATAGGTCGAGATCCGGCGCTCCTCGACTACCTCATCGGTGATCCCGTCCTCGCCGAAACGGAAATGCCTTTTGGGCTCGTCAAAGGGCGAGTTGAGGATCGGATTGTCAATGACTACGTCGGTCAAGAAGGGCCCCCTACGGATATGCCTGATAACACCATAGTGGGAGCCTGGGACGATCCGCCAATAAGACACCGGATAACGCAGAAGGGGAGGCACGTGGCTAGAGATAGACCTGCTTCCACGCCGTCCACCAGTCGTCGGCCTTGGAGGTGACCGTGCGAGCGTCGACGAATTCGATGCCGGCGCGGTTGCGGTACGGCTCCGCGTGGTCGGGATCGTGGAGCTCCACGGTCACCTCGCAGGGAGAGCCTGGGTCGTAGGGCGGCACCGCCTTGAGGTCGGACAGCGCCGCCCGGGCCCCCGTTTCGATCGCCTCTCTGGCCTTCGCGGGCGTCATGTGCCGGGCTGAGAACCGCCCGAAGCCCTTCTTGACCTCCACGGTCGTGAGTCCGTCTCCGAGGAGCGCCTTGGCTTCCGCGCAGGCCGCGGTGTCCCCGGTGACCATCAGGACCGGAACCCCCCAGGTTCCACACAGCGCGGCGTTGATCCCGGTCTCTCCGACCTCGGTGCCGTTGAAGCGCAGCGAGCGCCACTGCGTTCCCGACACGGTGTGGCTGAGCACCCC
>JAENWQ010000251.1 GCA_016649855.1 Actinomycetota bacterium
CCGGAGCGGGACTGGTAGACGAGCTCCCAGGGGTGATCGCCGGTCGCGGCACTCACCAGGCAACAGGTTTCTCGTAGCTGATCGACGTAGCTCGACGTCTCGGCCATCGCCACCGGTACCGAGTGGGCCGTGAAGGCGACGGGTGCGGCCGCGCGCCGTCGGGCGGGGACCGCTTCGAACGCGCTCGCGACCTTCTCGATGAGGGGCTCGAGGAAGCCGGGGTGGTTGAAGAACACCCGCAGCTTGTCGATCTCCGGGGCCCCCCCCGGGATCTCGGCGAGCGCGGCGGCGATGTCCTCCCGGTACTGGCGGCAGCCCGAGTAGGACGAGAAGGCCGAGGTCACGAAGCAGATCGCTCGCTCCACGCCGTCCTCGGTCATCTGGCGGACCGCGTCGGTCACGTAGGGCTGGCAGTTCCGGTTCCCCCAGTAGACCGGGAGGTCGAGACCGGCGGCGGCCAGCGCCTCCTCGAGCGCCGCGATGACCGCACGATTCTGCGAGTTGATCGGGCTCACGCCGCCGAAGGAGAGGTAGTGCTCGGCGACCTCGTCGAGGCGTTCCCGCGATACGCCCCGGCCCCGGGTCACGTTCTCCAGGAACGGGATGACGTCCTCGGGGCCCTCGGGCCCCCCGAACGAGAGGTAGAGGACCCCGTCGTAGATCCGGGCGTCGTCGTCTTGGGCGCCGTGGGAGGGCTTCGTGGTCATAGAAGGAGCATAAGAGCGCCGTGGGGCTTTGGGTCCAGGGGGCGAAGGAGGCGCTAAAGGATTGGGCCCAACCTGCCGAATCCGTACATAGCCCTTCGACATAGCCCTCCGATACCTCGCATTCGGTACAACGAAGGACGAACCCTGAGAACCCCTCCCTCGACCAACGAGAACCCCTCGGCCACCTCAGAAACGATGGCCGGGCCGAGCGCCGACGTCTTCCCAGAGGCCTCGGGCGTCTTCGCGAGGGCGGTTTCCTGGATCCGGCACGTGACCCCGGAAGGTAACTACCTCTCCGAAACGAGCTGGCGGCGGCGCCATGCGGTGATCGTCGGCATCCTGTGGGCTCACGTCGTGGTGCTCCCCTTCTTCGGCGCGGCCAACGGCCGCGGGCTGATCCATTCGAGCCTCGAGTCACTCGTCGTGGTCGGGTTCGCGGTCGGAGCCAGCATGAGGGCGGTCACCAATCCGGCCCGTTCGGTCCTCGCAACCTTTGGCTTGACGATCTCCTCGGCGCTCCTCACTCACTTCTCCGGCGGCCTGATCGAGATGCACTTCCACTACTTCGTGGTCGTCGCGATCGTCACCCTCTACCAGTCATGGCTCCCGTTCGCGTGCGCGATCGGATTCGTTCTCCTCCATCACGGCATCGCCGGAGCGATCAGCCCGGAAGGCGTCTACAACCACCCCGACGCGATCGCGCATCCGTGGAAGTGGGCATCGATCCACGCCTTCTTCCTCGCGTCCGAGAGCATCGCCTGTCTGACCGCGTGGCGGTTGAACGAGGACGCCATCGATCGGGAGCGGTCGGCGCGCGGTGCTCTGGAGAAGGCCAACAAAGACCTTGCCCAAGCTCAGGAGATCGCACGCATCGGGAGCTGGGAATGGAACATGGATACCGGTGTCGTCTGGTGGTCGGAAGAGCTGTTCAGGATCTTTGGGATCGAGCCCGGCACCGCGACGCCCGGCACTGGATCCTTCATCGAACTTCTGCACCCCGACGACCTCGGGAGCTTCAGGGGCCTGGTCGCAGAGATCAGGGAGGGCTCCAATCCCAAGCTGGAACGGGAATGTCGCATCATCCGCCCGAGTGGAGAGACCCGGGTGATACGCATCATCGGTTCCGCCACCTACGACGCCGACGGCAAGGGGCGGATGGTCGGGACCAGCCAGGACATCACCGAGCAGAAGAAGCTCGAACTCGAGATCGAGTACAAAGCGTTCCACGATCCGCTGACCGATCTGGCCAACCGGGTCCTGTTCCGCGACGGTCTGATCGAGGCCCTCCGACAAGCAGACCCGGTGTCGGTGATCTTCATGGACCTGAACGACTTCAAGACCGTCAACGACACGTTGGGGCGCGTCATCGGAGATGAGCTCCTCGTGGCGGTGGCGAGGCTGCTCGAGTCCCTGGTGTATCCCGAGGACACCGTGGCTCGCTTCGGTGGCGATGAGTTCGGGATCCTCGTCCAGAACGAGACCCACGCCGCTCAGATCGCGGAACGGATCCACGCGGCGCTCGAGACCCCAATCGTGTTGGACTCGGTCGAGGTCGTAACGAGGGTGAGCTTGGGGGTTGCAACCGCCGAAGGAACGCACACGGCCGACGAACTCCTGCGCGACGCGGACATCGCGATGTGCACGGTGAAGGCAACCGGTGAGAGCGGATTCGCGGTGTGCGGGCCAGAGATGCGCTCCACCGCCGTCGGACGTCTCGAGCTGAAGGCGGAGCTCCGGCGGGCGGTCAAGGATCACGAGTTCCTCCTCCACTACCAGCCGATCGTCTCGCTCGACTCCCACGAGGTCGTCGGCCTGGAGGCGCTGGTCCGCTGGGACCACCCCGACCGGGGCATGGTGGCCCCCGGCGACTTCATCCCTCTGGCGGAAGAATCCGGCGCGATCGTCCCCCTCGGATCGTGGGTGCTCAAGGAGGCTGTCCGCGAGACGAAACGGCTCCAGGAGGCGACCGGGCGCTCCTGCTCGATCAGCGTCAACCTGTCAGCGCGCCAGCTCCACGAGGTAGACCTGCTCGACACCGTCGACGAGGCCCTCACGACCACGGGGCTCGATCCTTCG
>JAENWQ010000141.1 GCA_016649855.1 Actinomycetota bacterium
ACGTCCTGGAGCGTGCCAGCGCGCGCGAGACTGCGGCTCGGGTCGCCGTCGCCACGGTTGCACGTTCGCTCCTTGCCGCTCTCGGCATCGAGATCCTGTCGCACGTCGTCCGGATCGGTGATGCAGCGGTTCCCGAGGACTCGAATCGGCCCTCGCCGGGCGATCGTGAACGCATCGACTCCTCGCCAGTCAGATGTCTCGATCCGGGTGCCGGCGAAGCGATGGTGGCGGCCATCGACGCAGCGCAGGCCGACGGGGACTCGCTCGGCGGGGTCGTGGAGGTGCTTGCCTTCGGGTTGCCTCCGGGGTTGGGATCGTACGTCCACTGGGATCGCAAGCTGGACGGCCGCCTCGCCGCCGAGCTCATGGCCGTGCCCGCGATCAAGGGCGTCGAGATCGGGGACGGTTTCGCCTCGGCGGCGCGGCGCGGAACGGCGGCGCATGACGAGATCGAGTTGGGTGGGACCCGCACGACCGACCGGGCCGGAGGGACCGAGGGCGGGATGACCATCGGTGGGTCGCTGCGCCTGCGCGCCGCGATGAAGCCCCTCTCCACATTGAAGAGACGCCTCAAGACCATCGACATGCAGACCGGCCAACCAGCCGAGGCATTCCAAGAACGCACCGATGCATGCGCGGTCCCCGCCGCCGGCGTCGTATGCGAGGCGGTAGTCGCTCTCGTACTCGCGGATGCGGTGCTCGAGAAGTTCGGCGGCGACACCCTCCGGGAGCTGAAGGCTTCCTTCGATCTCTTCATGGCGCGCGTGGCGGAGCGCCTCGGTTCCACCGACCCGGGGTGATAGTCCTTGTCGGCTTCATGGGCGCCGGGAAGACGACCGTGGGGCAGCTCCTCTCGGAGAAGACCGGGTCGAGCTTCGTGGACGCCGACGAGGAGATCGAGCGCGGCGCAGGGAAGCCCGTAGCGGCGATCTTCGAGGACGAAGGAGAAGAGCGCTTCCGTGCGCTGGAAGCGGCCACCGTGGCCTTGTTGCTGGCTCAAGGGCCCGGCGTTCTGTCGCTGGGCGGCGGCGCGCTGGAGGATCCCGCCACCCGTGGCCTACTTGCTGCCTCGGGCGCGACGGTCGTCCATCTCGACGTCTCGATCGACGAGGCACTGGCCCGGGTCGGTGGTGACCCCGGGCGGCCGATGCTCGGGCGCAGCGATTCGTCTCGACGAATCGCCAAACAGAGCGATTCGTCTCGACGAATCGCCAAACAGAGCGATTCGTCTCGACGAATCGCCAAACAGGACGATGTCCCCGAGCTGGCGGAGCGTCGCCGGCGGGGCTACCTCGGGACATCCGATCTTTCGGTGGTCGTCGATGGCCGCTACCCGGCGGAAGTGGCGGATGTGATCTTGAGTGCGAGCGAGACCCCGCGAGTCGATGCCCTCGTCGGCGGCGTCCGTCGCCCGGTGTACGTCGGGCGGGGGAGCGTGGCCCTGCTCGGCTACCTTCCCGCGGTTCGGGGCGCCGAGAAGGTCTTCGTGATCACCCACCCGTCGCTCGAGGTTCAGGCGGCCGCGGTGCGGGAGAACCTCCCGGGGGAGACCCACCTACTTACGGTCCCGGAGGGTGAGAGCTCGAAGTCGATCGAAACGGCGAGCGCTCTGTTCGCCGGTCTCTCGGACGCCGCCGCCCACCGTCACGATCTCGTTATCGGTGTCGGCGGGGGAGTGGTTACGGATCTCGCCGGATTCGTCGCCTCTACCTACAACCGCGGCATGCCGATCGTGCAGGTGCCCACGACGCTGCTCGGGATGGTCGACGCGGCGATCGGCGGGAAGACCGGCGTGAATCTCCGGAGCGGAAAGAACCTCGTGGGGACGTTCCATCAGCCGGCCGCGGTCGTGTGTGACACATCCTTCCTGGCCACGCTTCCGGCCCCCGAATTCAGCGCGGGCCTGGCGGAGGTCGCCAAGTACGGGTTCATCGCCCAACCGGATCTGCTCGACGTTCTCGAGGGCGGTATCGATAAGGTCCATGAAGGGATCGACGACGTGGTTCTCGCCTCGGCTCGTATCAAGTGCGACGTCGTAAGCCGGGATGAGAAGGAAGCGTCGCTCCGGGAGATCCTCAACTACGGGCATACCTTCGGTCATGCGATCGAGGTGAGCGGTGGTTACGGCAGCATCCGCCACGGTGAAGCGGTCTCCCTCGGTATGATGGCGGCCGCCCACCTGGCTCACGTCCTGGGTCGACTCGACGAGAACTCGGTCGATCGTCACCGAACGGCTCTCGAAGCAGTGGATTTGCCGGTTCGGGCGACCCTCGACATCGACGAACTCGAGCGAGCCTGGGTGCGTGACAAGAAGTACAGGGGGGCGGTGCGATTCGTTCTGCTCTCTCGTTTGGGACGGGCGGAACCCGGCGTCGTGGCTCCCCGGGAAAAGGTGAAGGAAGCTCTCGAGAGGTTGGCTCGATGAAGGTACTGGTCATACACGGTCCGAACCTGAATCTCCTGGGGACGCGCGAGCTGGATGTCTACGGCGATCAGACGCTCGAGGACATCGATGCTCTCGTCGCGGCGGCCGCGGGCGAAGCCGGCATCGAGATCGAGTCTCATCAGACCCAAAGAGAGGGCGAGATCATCGAGGTCCTCCACGGCGGGGTGGGCCGTGTGGACGGCGCCCTCCTCAATCCGGCGGCGTATTCACACACGAGCCGCGCCATCGCCGACGCTATCCGGGCGGTGCCCTATCCGGTCGTCGAGGTGCATCTGTCGAATATCCACGCACGAGAGGAATGGCGCCGGACCTCGGTCACAGGAGAGGCGGCGACCGGAGTGATCACCGGGTTCGGACCCGCCTCCTACGTTGCCGGACTTCACGCACTCAAGCAGCTATTGGAGGGATGATGGATCACGAAGGAAGGATCGCGCAGGCTGTTTCGAAGCTGGCCGACCTGGATGTCGAAGCGCTCCTGGTGACCGATCTCACCAACGTGCGTTACCTCACCGGCTTCTCGGGCAGCAACGGGCAAGTCGTGCTGTCCCGTTCGGGAGCAACCTTTCTCTCCGATCCGCGCTATCGCGCCCGGGCCGCATCGCTCGTGAAGGGCGCCGAGATCGTCATCTACGCGTCGCAGCTGAAGGATGAGCTTCTCTCGGTCGTCGCTGCCACCAGGGCTACGAAGCTCGGCGTCGAGGCGGCGTCCATGACGATCGCCGAGCGGGACGAGCTTGACGCCATGCTCGAGGGCGTGGAGTTGATCTCGACGAAGAACGCCATCGAAGAACTTCGCCGTGTTAAGAGTGCTGACGAGGTCGAGAAGATCATCGATGCCGTGCGACTGGCGGATGAGGCATACGAGTGGATCCGTGATCGTTTGGTTCCGGGCGTCAGTGAGCGACAGATAGCCCTCGATCTCGAAGTGCGGATGCGAGAGCTCGGTGCCGACGACGTTTCGTTTGAGCCGATCGTCGGATCGGGAGGGCTCTCGGCTCACATACATCACACCGCGTCACAGCGGGAGTTCGAGAAGGGTGATCTCGTCCTGATGGACTTCGGGGCCAGGGTCGACGGTTACTGCTCGGACATCACACGCACCGTGGTCATCGGTCCAGCTACCGACGAGCAGAAGCGTATCTACGATGTGGTTCTGGCGGCCCAGGCGGCCGGGATCGCGGCCATCACACCCGGAGCCGATTGCAAAGAGGTAGACGCTTCGGCGCGCAAGGTCATCGACGATGCCGGGTACGGAGAGACCTTCGCGCATGGTCTCGGGCATGGTGTCGGCCTCGACATCCACGAGGCACCGAGGTTCGCGAAGATATCCGAGGACATTCTCCTCGAAGGAGACGTCGTTACGGTGGAGCCGGGGGTCTACGTCTCTGACTTCGGCGGTATCAGGATCGAGGACGATGTCCTGGTAACGGCGGACGGCCCGGTGGTTCTGAACGCTGCGCCCAAGGATCGATTGATCGAGCTTTAAGGAGCAACGCGTGATATCCACGAACGACATGCGACCGGGACAGACCCTC
Source organism: Actinomycetota bacterium (assembly GCA_016649855.1). GTDB lineage: Bacteria > Actinomycetota > CADDZG01 > CADDZG01 > WHSQ01 > WHTI01. Next base: position 3,982 of record JAENWQ010000141.1, read on the forward strand.
GACATCGAGGGGGCTTTGTTAACGATCACCTACTACCAGCACGTCAACCCCGGTAAGGGGCAGGCGTTCGTCAAGACCAAGCTGAAGAACGTGAAGACCGGCGCGGTGACCGACAGGACCTTCCGGGCGGACGAGAAGGTAAACCTTGCCGTGCTGGATAAGCGCGAGATGCAGTACCTCTATCCGGACCATGCGGGCCTCGTTTTCATGGACAACCAGAGCTACGAGCAGCTCCACGTAGACCCCGATCTGCTGGGTGTGGCTGCGAAGTTCCTCAAGGATGGGATGACCGCCATGGTGCCGGTCTACGAGGGGATCGCGGTCGGTGCCGAGCTCCCCGCCACCGTGTCACTACTGATCACGGAGACCGAACCCGGATTCAAGGGCGACAGGGTTTCCGGAGCGCTGAAGCCGGCCACGCTCGAGACCGGGGCAGTAGTGCAGGTTCCCCTCTTCATCGAGCAGGGCGAAAGTATCAAGGTCGACACGCGTACCGGCGAGTACATCTCACGGGCGTGAAGCACGGCCGCGGGACCACCAGGTTCCGGCGATCCGCGCGACGACTTGCCCTCGACGTCTTGTACGAAGCTGAGATCCGCGACTGGTTGCCGCTGGAGGCGTTCGACAGCCGCGGCGACGGCGAGTGGGTGATCGCAACAACGGCAGACGACGACGCGGCGCCGCCGGAAGAACTGGGTCCGGTTCCCGATGTTCTGGCCTATGCCCGAGTGCTCATCGCTGGGGTCCAGGAGAACCAGGCCCACCTCGACGCCTTGATCGCTCGGTACGCGGACAGGTGGACGGTAGAGCGTATGCCGATCGTCGGCCGCAATCTCTTGAGGATGGCGATCTTCGAGTTGACCGGGGAGACCGACGTACCACTAGCGGTGGCCATCAACGAAGCGGTTGAGCTGGCGAAGTCGCTGTCGACGGACGATTCGGGAAGGTTCATCAACGGTCTCCTGGGCCGGATCGTCGAAGAGGAGGGGTTGCGGACGGCGGACGGCCGGGACTAGGCCTTCAGGGATCCGGCCGGAGAGTCGATTCAAAGACCATGACCCCCCAATCCAGCTTGCTCGGGGGCCGGGCCGACCGCGAGGGGGCCCGGTTCCGGCTCCACATTTTCTGGTTCGGTATCCAGGCGCAGTGGCTCGTCGTGCTGGTGATCAGCGCCTACGCGCTCTTCGCCCGGGATCTCGAGAGGTCTGCCGATTTCTGGTGGGTGCTGGCGATCGGCGGGTTGGTGACGGCGATGGTGACCATCCTGCCGTGGCGCCGGATCGTCGAGCAGAGGTGGTCGATGTGGGTCCTCTACTCCTGGTCGGTTGTCGACCTCGTGCTGATCACGGCGGCGATCCACGTAACCGGGGGCGGTCAGTCGCCGGCCTTCCTCATCTACGGACTGACGGCAGTCTTCTTCGCGGCGGTGTTCCCCCTCGCGCTCCAGGCGATCATGCTCCTCCTGGCTTTCGGTCTCTACGTGGGGATGCTGTCCCTGAACGACTTCAATCTCCCCTCGGAGATCCTCGTGATGCGCTTTGGCTTCCTCGCGGTGATCACTTTCTTCGCCGGACACCTTTCCCGAGAGCTCGACCATCAGAAAGACGCCCATCTCGCGGCGAATGCAGAACTGGCGCGGCGCGCCGATCTCCTGGCTACCGTGGCGAGCGCGGCGCGCGAGATGACGCTGCTGCCCCCGGCCGAAGTCCTTGAAGTGGTTGCAGACTCGGTGATAGCCCTCGGCTTCGTTGCCGCGGGCCTGGGCCTCTTCTCCGAGGACCGCACGACCTACACGATGGCTCATTCGAGAGGATTGCCCGAGGAGTTCGTGCGCGCCGTTCATCCCTTAACCCAGGGCGTGACCGGAGCCGTGCTGGCAACTGGGCAGACGGTGATACTCGAGGACTATTCCCATGACGAGCGGGCCGTCGCGTCCCTGACCGGCCTGGGTTTGGGTGCCACGATCTCGACTCCTATCTTCTCCGACGGAGAGATGGTCGGCGTGCTTACCGGCGTGCGACCGGAGTGCGGCGCGTTGTCGCCCCACGAGATCGAGGTCTTCGAGTTGCTTGCGTCGCAGGCGGGCCGGGCCCTCGAGAGCGCCCACAGGTTCGAGATCCAGCGTCAGACCGTGTCAAGGCTCGAGGAGCTCGACCAGATGAAATCGGACTTTCTCACAACGGTGTCACACGAGCTGCGTACTCCCCTGACCGCGATCTACGGAACGGGCCGGACCCTCGAAGAGCGGTGGGGCGACGTCGGTGACGACCTCAAACGGGAGCTGATCGGTCGCCTGAACGCGAACACCGAATCCCTACGCCGGATCATCGCGACCCTGCTCGATTTCTCGAAGATCGAGGCCGGGAAGTTCGAGGTGAAACCAGAACCGGTGGATCTCGGCGCCCTCGTTCACGAGGTGACCGACCGCCTCCAGGGCTTGTTCGACAACCATCCCTTCACGGCATCGGTCGATGAGGGCATGACGGTGACCGCGGACGGGGTCCTCGTGGAGAGGGTCATCGAGAACCTCCTGGCCAACGCCGTCCAGCACACGCCTCTCGGGACCAGGGTGGCGCTGGCCGCGACCAGGGAGGCCGGCGCTATCAGGGTGTCGGTCTCCGACCTCGGCCCAGGTATCTCGGCGCGGGACCTCGAGCGGCTCGGCGAGCGGTTCTTCCGGGGAGGGGATCCCAACACCAGGCCGTCGGGCGGCACCGGCCTGGGCCTCGCATTCGTGCGGGAGGTCCTCAGCCTCCACGACACCACTCTGGAGATCGACTCCCCGGCCGGCGGGGGAGCGACCTTCTCGTTCCTTCTCCTTGAGGTGTAGGGTCGCAGATGTAATATTGTAATCATCTGCATCAATACTCGAGGAGGTCGCGGTGGGAGCGAAGAAGGGCATCGACGCCGAGCTGGACGGCTGGTTCGCCGGCCGTACCCCCGAGGGATGGTTCGAGAAACCGCCCGAAGTCATGACCGACCGGGACGAGATCCAGGTGATCGGCGTGATCCCCGATGTCGAGGTTGAGCCCGGAGCCGGCGAGGCTGCGACCTGGGCGGCGCGGACCGGTCGGATCAATCGTTTCCGGGCCGACACCCGGGGGGTGAGGATGAGGATCGCTCAGGAGGCGGAGCACGCCTTCGGCAAGAAGGTCTCG
>JAENWQ010000129.1 GCA_016649855.1 Actinomycetota bacterium
AGCACCGGAGGGAGAATCAGGAGAGTCTTCGGCCTCCGGAGAGTCACCACCACACGCGGTGGCAGTCAGCAGCACCGCGACGGCGAGCGCAGACAACTTCAGTGGCATCCGATTCATGAAGCCAGGGTAGTGGCTTCGGTCGGCTACTATCGCCGGGCGATGCTTTCTTTCCGCAGACTTTCGATCATCTCGATGGTCGCGACCCTCCTGCTGGTGGCCGTGGGCGGGCTCGTACGCGCCACCAACTCGGGGCTCGGCTGCGGGAACGACTGGCCGATCTGTAACGGCAAGGTCATCCCCTTGTTCCACAACTACACGGTCGCGATCGAGTTCTCGCATCGCATCGTCGCCGGACTTCTGATCGTCTCGATCTCCCTGATGGTCAGGCAGGCATTCAAGGAACAGCGCGAGCACCCACGGCTCGTTCGTGCGTCGATCGGGGCCTTGGGACTCGTGCTCCTTCAGGCGGTCCTCGGAGCGATCGTCGTCAAGCTCGATCTCAAGGCCGAATCGGTCGTGATCCATCTCCTCGCGGCGATGTTGCTGCTGGGGCTGCTCGTCTACATCGCTTCGGCGGCCTCGGTCGTCGACCGGTCCCTCGCACCGACGCCCGAGCCGGCGGTCAGCCGCAGGGCATGGTTCGCCGCTTCCTGCGTGCTCGCGTTGCTGGCGGTCGGGTCCTACGTCAGCATGAAGAAAGCGGGGCTGGCGTTCACGGACTGGCCGCTCATGGACGGCACACTGCTTCCCTATCTGAACGTCGACCTCAGGGCGATCCAGTTCTTCCACCGGGTCCTCGCGGCCGCGGTCGGTGTCGTCGTCGTCGTGGTCGCCTGGCCCGTCATGCGACGGCCAGATGAACTCCCGCTCGCCTCGCGCCTCGCCCACGTAGCCGTGGGGGCCTTCGCGGTCGAGATCCTGGTCGGGGCACTGAACGTCTGGACGAGGCTCAACGCCGGGATCGTCACGCTTCACCTCGCGCTCGGGGCATTGATCTGGGCCGCCTGCGTGGGCATCGCGGTCGTAACGCGACCGGGGCTCGAACAGGAGCTCAGGTCGGGGTCTCGTCACCGCGAACCCGCGCTGGAGGTACACCCATGAGGCGCCTGACGACGCCCGAGGGACCGGACGCGCTGACCACCCAAGAGGCCGCCGGAAGCAGCTGGCGAGACGTCCCCGCCATCGAACTCGGGCGGAAAGCGCGCATCCTCGCCTACCTCGCGCTCACCAAGCCGAGGATCATCGAACTACTCCTGATCACCACGGTTCCTTCGATGATCGTGGCCGAGAAGGGCATCCCTTCCTTCGCACTGATGTTCTGGACCGTCGTCGGGGGGGCCATCTCGGCCGGCGGAGCCAACACGCTCAACTGCTACATCGACCGGGATATCGACGAGCTCATGCCCCGCACGAAGCGCCGGCCGCTGCCCACGAACCGGGTCACGCCACGTAATGCCCTGGTCTTCGGGATCGCCCTCGGAGCGATCTCGTTCGTATTGATGTGGGCGACCGTGAACCTGCTGGCGGCCTCGTTGACCCTCGGCGCACTGCTGTTCTATGTGATCGTGTACACGAAGCTCCTGAAGCGCTCCACCCCTCAGAACATCGTCATCGGGGGTGCCGCCGGCGCCGTTCCCGCCCTCGTCGGATGGGCGGCGGTCACGGGCCGCGTCGGGATGCCGGCTCTCGTGCTCTTCGGGATCATCTTCTACTGGACGCCGCCGCACTTCTGGGCGCTGGCGATGCGCTACGAGCGGGACTACGCCGCCGCGGGGGTCCCGATGATGCCGGTGGTCTACGGGCGAAGCGAGACCGTCAAGCACATCCTGCTCTACTCGTTCCTCCTGTTCGCGATGAGCCTCGCGTTCTTCTCGGTGGCCGAAGCCGGGCTCGTATACCTCGGAGCGGCCCTGATCCTCAACGGGATCTTCATCGGATACGCGATCCAGCTGTACCGGCGACCCGAGCCGCGGGTGGCCTGGGCCCTGTTCAAGTACTCGATCTACTACCTCGCGCTGCTGTTCATCGCGGCCGCGGTCGATCAGCTGGTGGTCATCCACTAGTTAAGGGCATTAGGCCTGGAAGTTGGGGGCCGGTCGGCCCGGGTACTGAACCCCCGGGGTGCGGCACACTGGTTCCCATGACTGTCGATCAGATGTCCACGTTCTTCGCCCTGCTCACCGTGGCGGCCAATCTCCTCGTGCTCGGGGGCCTGGCCGTGTACCTGGGTTCGCCGTACAACGCCTCGGCCGAGCGGCTCCGCGTCAAGATCTCATCGAGCGTGGGCGACGGCGCCCTCACGCTCGCGTGGCTCGTCGCCCTGGTGGCGACCCTCGGCAGCCTCTACTTCTCAGAGGTGGCTCACTACATCCCGTGCAAGCTCTGCTGGTACCAGCGCATCGCGATGTACCCGCAGGCCGTCATCCTGGGGATCGCCGCAATAAAGAAAGATCTGGGGGTCCGCAGGTACGTGCTGCCCGTCGTGGGCTTGGGGAGTCTCATCTCCATCTACCACTACACGCTCCAGCGGTGGCCCAACCTGTCGTCCGCGTCGTGCGATCCGACGGCCCCCTGCACGGTCACCTACGTGTGGAAGTTCCACTACATCTCGATCCCGTTCATGGCGCTGAGCGGATTCGCATTGATCGCGGTCATCTTGTTGTTCGGACCGCGCGGAGAACGAAGGGATTCTGAATGAGCAGCGAGAGGGTCCGAAACCGGCAGGAGCAGAGGAAGAAGAAGAAGAATCCGGGATCGGGCGCGAGTTCTCCCTGGTTCTGGGCCGCCATCGGCGCGATCGTCGCCCTCTTCGTACTGGCGTTCTTCCTCACGAAGGGAGACGAGCCGGCGGGAGATATGGGCGGTATCCAGGAAACGGGGCCGGTGGAGGTGAGCGGGGATGCCCTTCCGGCGTTCGAGGATCCATCGAACGATGCCTCGGTAGGACAGCAGGCTCCCGTTCTCACCGGCGAGACGTTCGAGGGAGACCCGATCGAGATCGGAACCCCGGGGCGGCCGACCGTAGTCGTGTTCCTGGCTCACTGGTGCCCTCACTGCCAGATCGAGGTCCCGAGGGTCAAGACCTTCATCGACGAGGGGAACGTTCCGGGCGGGATCGACATCACCTCGGTGGCGACGTCGACCTCGGACACACAGGCGAACTATCCGCCGTCCGCGTGGCTCGAGAGGGAGGGCTGGCAGCCGCCGGTCATGGTGGATGAAGCCGAGGGTAAGGCGGCGGACGCGTACGGGCTGACCAGCTTCCCCTACTTCGTATTCCTCAACTCCGACGGGACCGTGAACGCGCGCATCTCCGGAGAAGTCGATATGGGAACCTTCGCCGGCATGCTGACCGCTCTCGAGTAGCCGGAGAGTTAGAGAGAGGGCCCTCGGGGTGGCTACTTGACCGTTACAACCCCGCGCATCGCGGGGTGGATGCGGCACAGGAACGGGTATTCGCCCTTGTCGAGCGCCGGCAACGAGTACGTCACCGATTCACCCGGCGCGACGTCCTCGCCCCCGAACAGGGCTGCGTCGTCAGCGAGGGCGTCGGCGTCCTCGGCGGTCTCAAAGATGTAGACGTTGTGCGGGGCCGTGTCCGCGTTATCGAGCGTGATCTCGGCTTTCTCCCCGGCGGGAAGCTCGATCGAGTCACCCGCGAACTGAAGGGCTTCGGCGGAGAGCGTCCCGCCCGCCTCGACCGGCCCGGCCGCCTGCGCCGGCGGCTCAGAGGTCTCGGATGACCCCCCGGCACCACCGATCCCCAGCAGGGCGATGACCACGCCGATCACGAGAGGATAGAGAACGATGACGCCCATCTCGATCAGCGACGTGCTCTCCATGCGCTTGCGATGAGCCAGCAAACCGGCCGCTATCAGGATGTTGGCCGCCGTTGCAAGAGCCACGACCGTAGCGGCTTCGGCCGGGATCGACAGGAGAACCCTCGACATGGCAATCGTCACACCGGCGATCACCAGCAAGGTGGCCGCGGGGATGAGGATGGGCAGCGGGACCTTGAACCGGACCTCGCCCACCATGGGGTCGCCCTGAGGCGATCGCTGTTGGCTCATACCTCTCTCGCTACCTCTCCCTCTCTGCTTCCTCGCTACTTACTCAGATCCCAGACCTCGAGCTCGCGCTCGAAGTCGTTCCGATCAACCGTCCGGGCGGATCGTGACTCTTCCTTCGCGTACCAGCGGAAGAACATCACTGCAATGATGCCCCACAGTAGCAAACCGGCACCGAGCTTCATGAGTAGTCCGGCGACGCGTTGATCCGTCAGTATGTCGATGCCCCATAGTCGGGGCACACCTTCGTAGAAGCTGTACATCGGGCTCTCGGAGAAGGTCAGGAACGACGCCGGGACCGTCGGGATGATCGACATGAGGAACAGGTACATCATCTTCACCGGCTCGGCCAGGCGGGCCAGTTCCGGTGCGGGCGTCACGACGTTGGACCACATCAGGGTGGCGGTCGTGATCATCGCGACATGAAAGCCGAGGTGGAACGTCGTGTTGGTCGACTGCAGGTTCACAACAGGCGACCAGTGCATCGCGGCTATGACCCCGTTGAAGAGCACGAAGGCGATCACGGGCTTGGAAAAGAACCGGAACACATCGAACCTCAGGCCGCCCTTCCCTCCTCCGACCTTGCCGAGGATGGATCGGAACATCCACGCCGGCATCCCCATGAGCAGGAGCGGAGGCGCGACGTAGGCGAAGAGGATGTGCTGGACCATGTGCCCCGAGAACAGGTAGTCCTCGGCGATCTCGTGCAGGGGCCAATCCTCCGCCAGCCACAGCGCCACCACGCCGAGGAGGAAGAACACCTTCTGTGCCGTCGTCGCCGGTGGGGTTCCCGCCGGCACCTTCTTGGGACCGACGTAAGCCACGGACGTGACGTACGCGATCACGAGGAAGACCACGAGGGCCCAGGTCTCCGGGTGCGGTTGCCACGCCAGCGATGCAGTCATGCTTCTCTGCCTAGTCGATCAGGAGCGGCACCGGGCCGCCGCGCCCGAAGAGGATCGCCAGGACGACGCTGAACACGATGAGGGCCAGGATGATCCCGATCACGAACAGACGGCGGAAGATGCGACTGTCGAAACGAAGGTGCATGAACCAGAGGGCGACGAGGACGAACTTGATCACCGCAGAGATGATCAACAGAGGGACAACAGCATCCCCGAGTGACTTCGCATAGGACAGTCCGATCTCGATCGAGGTGACGATCGCGAGGATCACCGCCACGGCGACATAGGTCCGCGGCTCCGGGTGGTGTCCTAGTTCTTCGGCCTCGAGTTCTTCAACTTGTTGGCTCATCTCTCCCTCCCTCCGCTCAGTTCGTCGGGATCAAATAGACGACGGTGAAGATGATGATCCAGACGATATCGACGAAGTGCCAGTAAAGGCCGATCAACTCGACCTTCCTGGGGCCGTCGGCATCGTCGAGCTTGCCGAACGTCGACATCCCGAAGAGGGCCAGCAACATGAATATCCCCACGGTCACGTGCGCTCCGTGGAAGCCGGTCATCAGGAAGAAGCTGCTTCCGAAGGTGCTGGTCGAGAGCTTGAGCCCTTCCTCGACGAAGGTCGTGAACTCATAGATCTGGCCCCCGACGAACATCATGCCCAGCATCGCGGTCGCGAGTATCCACACGCGGAACCCCGACATGTCTTTCCGCTGGATCGCACTGAGCGCCAGCACCATCGTGAGAGACGACATGAGGAGGACGAAAGAACTTACCGAGGTGAACGGGATGTCGTAGATCTCATGCGGCGTGGGACCCTCGAGGACGCTGTTCCGGTACAAGATATAGGTCGAGATCAGCGAACCGAAGAACAAACACTCGGAGCCGAGGAAGGCCCACATCGCCAGTTTGACATTGTCCAGGCCGGTCGAGGTGTGGTGCTCCTCACGGGGGGCAGTCGCCTCATGGGTTGCCATCAATGCGCCTCCTCAGAACCGGGCTCGAGGACCCAGCCGAACAGGCTGAGCAGAACGATCAGACCGCCGGCGACGATCGCCCAGTCCGCGTAAAGCACTCCATACCCCATCACCGGAAGCCCGGAGGCGGCCAGTACCGGGAAGTACGAGGGATCGGGCATGTGGATGTCCGGTTCCTTCACGGGTTCTTGCTGGGCTCCCCCGGTGAATACCGGCGCGGCTGTTCTCTCCGGCGTTTCCGTGTACTTGCGGTACCAGAAGTCGTCCCTGGAGGTCACGATGGGGGTCTCGGCGAAATTGTATTCGGGTGGAGGCGACGGGATCGACCATTCGAGCGTGCGAGCATCCCACGGGTCGGCGCCGGCCGCCTCGTCCTTGGAACGGGTACGGACCACGTTGGTGATGAACACGAGGATCGACAGGGCGATCGTGAACGCGCCGATGGTGGACATCATGTTCCCGATGTTGAAGCCCATCCCGTCCGCGTAGGTGTAGATGCGTCGCGGCATCCCCTGAAGCCCTAAGACGTGCATCGGTCCGAAAGCAAGGTTGAATCCGATGATCATCAGCCAGAAATGGAGCTTGCCCAACCCCTCGCCCAGAAGCTTGCCAAAGAACTTCGGCCACCAGTAGTAGAGACCCGCGAAGAGCCCAAAGATCGCGCCGCCGAACAAGACGTAGTGGATATGGGCAACCACGTAATACGTATCGTGCTGCTGGGTGTCGGACGGGACGACCGAGTGCGTCACCCCGGATAGTCCCCCGATGACGAACATCGTGATCATTCCCATCGCGAACAACAACGGGGCTTTGATCCTGATGTCACCTTTCCACAATGTCCCCAGCCAGTTGAAGATCTTGACCCCGGTCGGGACGGCGATGAACATCGTGGAGAGGGCGAAAGCTGAGTTGGCCACCGGGCCGAGACCGGACGTGAACATGTGATGCGCCCACACGCCCCAACCCATGAAACCGATCGCTATGCCGGCGAAGACGATGGCCGCGTAGCCGAAGATCGGCTTGCGAGCAAAGGTCGGGAGCACCTCCGACACGATGCCCATGGCGGGCAGGATCATGATGTAGACCTCGGGATGCCCGAAGAGCCAAAACAAGTGCTGCCACAGGATCGGATCGCCACCGGCCGCGGGATTGAAGAACACGGCTCCGTAGACCCGATCGAACATCAGCTCGAACAGCGCGACGGCGATCACGGGCAGAGCGAACAGCAGCAGGAACGACGTTGTGAGGGACATCCAGATGAAGACCGGCATCCGCATCATCGTCATCCCGGGGGCTCTCATGTTGATGATCGTGACGATGAAGTTGATCGCGCCGGCCAGGGATGCCACACCGGCGATCTGAAGACCGATCGAATAGAACGTCATGCCGTGGCCGGGGAGCGCTTCCGATAGGGGCGCGTACCCGAACCAACCGCCATCGGGAGAGCCACCCAGCAAGAAACTCGAGTAGATGAATACCCCGGCGAAGATGAACACCCAGAAGGAGAACGCGTTGAGCCTCGGGAACGCAACGTCCCTCGCTCCGATCATCAACGGGATCAAGTAGTTCATCAGAGCGACACCCATTGGCATCACGACGAAAAAGATCATGGTCAAACCGTGCATCGTGAAGATCTGGTTGTAAGCCTCGGCCGAAAGGACGGTTCCGTCCGGGCGGGCCAGTTGGGTGCGGAGCAGAAGTGCCTCGACCCCTCCTGCGATGAAGAAGATGAAAGCTGAGACGCCGTACATGATCCCGATCTTCTTGTGATCGACGGTCGTTACCCA
>JAENWQ010000036.1 GCA_016649855.1 Actinomycetota bacterium
AGCACCTGCTTCGTGCTCGGAGAGTTCGCCGAGAAGTACCCCGCGGCCACCAAGAAGCTGCACGACGCCGGACACGAGATCGCATCCCACAGCTACAGTCACGAGCTGATCTACCGGATGACGCGCCAGGAGTTCAGAGAGCAGTTGAAGCGGGCCACCGGGGTCCTCGGGGACATCACGGGGGAGCAGCCCCTCGGTTTCAGGGCCCCTAGCTGGTCCGTGGACGACACGAGGACGCCGTGGTTCCTCGAGGAGCTCGCCTCCTTCGGGTTCCGGTATGACTCGAGCGAGTTCCCGGTGAAGACCAACCTCTACGGTTCCGGAAGCGCCGCCCTCGAGCCCTACCGGGTGGGGGAGATCCTGCGCATCCCGGCGACCGCGGTGTACCAGCTCGGTCGTCTCAGGGTTCCCTTCCTCTCGGGCGCCTTCTTCAGGTTGGTCCCGGCCCCGCTCATCCGCCTCGGCCTGAAACGGATGCTGTCGAAGAAGAAGAGGGTCATGGCGATCCTCCATCCCCGGGAGCTCGACCCCGGGCACCCTCGCCTTCCGCTGAAGGGGTGGGAGGGATATGTCCACTATGCGCGCCTCGGCTCCACGATCCCGAAGCTCGAATCGATCCTCCGGGGGCACCGCTGGGCATCGATCGCCGAGGAGTTCCAAGCGGACCTCTAGGTCTTTGGTCGGGCCGAGTGGGACCTACGGGCCCCCATGAATGGCCCCCTTCGGCCGAACTTATTTCGGACGTTGGGTGCCTCTGTTACGGGCGTCCGCCCGATGTTCCCAGAACCTGCCATCCGTAGCCTCTAAGACGTGAAGTGGAGCGACCGAGAGGCCGAAACACGAACTATGAGGGTAAGCAGGGGGAGCAGTTTCCCCGAGTCACCAAACCGACCAAAGACCGAGCGGACGCCGCCCCGATGACTAACAACGGGCTGGCCTTCACCCTCGTCCTCATGTCTTTCTTGCTGGGCTTCGTCGTGATCCCGGCGTTCATCCTCCCCAGGCCGAAGTCGGCCCGGAACCGGCTCGATGAGATCGTCATCAACTTCATCAGGTGGATGGCGGTCGTACTCGTTGCGACCCACGTGCTGGCGGCCGTCCGTCTCTACGAGACGGTCACCATCGTTGGTCTCGCGATCGTCGCGCTCTACTTCACACGGTTCCGGAAGAACGGCTTCAATCTGGGGAGCACCTTCTCCGTCGTGCACTCCGCCGCCACCAGGGTGGTCGAGACGCACGACAAGCGCAGCACGAGGTCCGTCGATCCGAATGCGACCTGGGACGACGCCGACAAGGAGCGGGGCGCGATCCAGCTGAGCACCCCCAAGATGTTCCGGCGTAAGTCCGGGACCGTTCGCTGGGAGGAACCTGTCGAGGTCGAGACCCTCGAGACCCGCTGGCAGACCCCTCGCGCCCACGAGGCTCAGGCGCAAGCCGTGATCGACGAGCGGAAGCCGAAGCTCCCGCGTTTCAAGATCTCTCAGGTCCCGCTGGTGCTGCTATTCACGGTGCCGGTGCTCTTCGTGCTCGGCCAGTCCTTCTGGCTCCGGCTCCAGATCGTCCTCTCGAACGACGCCATGGTGGTCCCCGACGCCTACGTCCACATGACCTGGGCGAAGGCCCTCGCGGTCAACAACCTGTGGCCGGACGGCATCTACCCGATGGGGATGCCGTCCGTCATCGCGTACGTCGGGAAGCTCTCGGTCATGGTCGACACCGCCCAGGTGACCCGCTTCCTCGGGCCGATCGTGGGGATGCTGATGGTTTTCGGGATCTTCTACGCGACCCTTCGGCTCACGCGTAACCCTGGGGCTGCGATCCTCGCCGGTGGCGCCTTCGGGTTGTTCGGTACCCGTGCGGAATGGCACGAGCCCTTCAACCGTCAGCTCGGCCCCCTTCCTCAGGAGCTGGCGATCGCGATCACCTTTCTCGCCATCCCATTCGCGGTGTGGGCCGTGTCCCAGAAGGATTACGGTCACCTCGCCACGCTCGGATGCGCCGGGATCGTGCTGGCTCTCATGCATCCGGTGCCGATCCCGGTCTTCGTCGTGTTCGCCACCGTGGCTGCGTTCTCAACCGCCCTGGTGATGGGAGGCGGCCGTCACCGGTGGGCCATGGGAGCTGCGGGAGTGCTGGTCGCAGGGGTCCTGGCGGGCATGTTGTACATCCCTCTCGGGCTCATCAGCGGCCACGAGTTCTACGGCGCCCTTACCAACTTCAACCCGGTTCAGACGGCGTCCGAGAAGGCCGCCGAAGAGGAGGACGCCAAGCTCAACCCCGATACCGGCACCGCAGACGAGAGCCGGCAGAACGGCATCAGCCGGCTTGCGATGGTCGGGGTTGTTCTGGGATTCGTCGGGGGCCTGTGGCTCGTGTTCGTCAAGCGGGCCCGGGCGTTCGGAGCCCAGATCATCGCCCTCTCGCTCCTCGGCGTGGTGATCCTCTTGTTCTACGACGCCAGCTGGCTTCCCCTCGACGAGTTCTACGCGAGTCGTGTCGAGGGTTCGGCGAGCCCTTGGATCGCGATCTTGATCGGTCTCGGCGTTGCCGGCCTCGCGGCCTTCATCCCGACCCGTATAGCCCGCTTCAGCGTGGCGATCACCCTGGTGATCGGTTCTCTCGGGCTATTCATGTTCGGGCAGAAGTTCCCTCCGCAAACCGCATGGGTCTCGTACATCGAGTACTCCTCGATGGTCACCCAGACCCAGATGATCAAGGACGACGTCGAACGCTTCACCTACACGATGGTCGGGATCCCGGAGCAGCGACAGAGGCTCATGGGCTCCGCGTTCCTCGTGGACCTGTGGGTGTTCGCCCGCGATGTCCGCCTGCACGACGCACGCGACCCGTCGTACCAGCTGCCCATCCCGACCGAGCGCATCTTCATCTCGGTCGAGAAGGTCCCGTTCCCCGGCTTCGACGTTCCGGCGTCGAGCGCGACCGACGAGTACTACCGGGACAACGAGAAGCGCGGGCGGATCATGGCGATCGTCGCCCGGTGGGCAGAGACGTACCGCCGCTATCACGACGACATGTCGATCTACTACGACGACGCAAAGATCCGGATCTACGAGATCCGGAGGGCGCCGGACATCCAGACGGCCGATACCTCTGCGCAGTTCAAGGACTACAAGTGGCACCGGGGCGAGCTCTTCAACGACGGCGCAGCCGTCCCCTTCGTCGGAGGTGAGGAATGACACCCCGCCACGACTACCTGTCCACAGTTCCGGACATCTCTCTGCTCGAGGAATCCGCGGCACGTGACGGTGCGAGACCGGAATTCTCGGTTGTGATCCCGGTGTTCAACGAAGGTGCAGTCATCGGCGACATCGTGGCCAATGTTCGCGAGACTCTGGGGCTCTCTGCGGAGATCATCGTCGTTGACGACGGTTCGTCCGATCTCACCCGGATGGAGGCGGAGCGAGCCGGAGCGAAGGTTGTCGCGCTGCCCGTCAACGGTGGTAACGGTGCCGCGATCAAGACCGGTATCCGCCATGCCACGGGCGAGTTCATCTGCTTCATGGACGGCGACGGCCAGCACACCTCCGACGATCTCCTCAAGCTCATCGAGCACGCAGGGACCTACGACATGGTCGTCGGCGCCCGTTCCTCCAACGGACAAGCATCGTTGCTCAGGAGGGTTGCCAACTCCTTCTGGAACCGCCTCGCGTCGTGGATGACCGATCGGAAGGTCGAGGATCTCACCTCGGGCTTCCGGGTCGTTCGCCGGACGGTGGCCCAGGAATTCCTCCCGCTGCTGCCCAACGGGTTCAGCTACCCGACGACGATCACGTTGTCGTCGATGAGGGCCGGCTACTCGGTTCGCTACGTGCCGATCGATGTTAAGAAGCGCGTTGGCAAGTCCAAGATCCGGATCTTCAGGGACGGCGCCAAGTTCTTCATCATCATGTTCAAGATCACGACGCTCTTCTCGCCGATCAAGATCTTTCTCCCCCTCGCTGCCATTCCAACCATCGGTGCGTTCGTCGCCGCCGGGCTGTCTCTCTTCGGCTCGGTGAACGGATGGACGATGGCCACGATCCTGTTCACGAGCGCCATGTCCTTGACGGGCCTCGGGTTGATCTCCGAGCAGATCTGTGCGATGCGCTTCGAGCGTCTGAACGTGATGGCGGAGACCCGCGCTCTGAGGATGGAAGGGGTCGAGCGATGAAGCGGTCCCCTATGGTCCGGTCTTTGGTCCTGTCGTTGGTCCTCCTACTCAGCCTGACCGCGTGCCAAGCGACCGGTGAGCGCAGGCCGGTAAGCCTGCGCGAGCAAGAGGTCCCGGAAGGTGCGCTCGGAGGCGACATCGCGTTCGTGCGTGAGACGGGCGTCGGTACCTCGGCGCTTTACGTGAAGAACCTCGCCAGTGGAGACGACGTCGAGATCCCGGTCGACGGCGACTACGTCACATCACCCGCATGGTCCCCGGACGGTTCCAGGATCGCCTACTCAACGACGGATGAGAAGGATTGGTCGCACGTATGGATAGCCGAGGCCGATGGATCGAACGCGAAGAAGCTCACGTCCGGGCTCAACGCCAACGACTACTCGGTGTTCATGCCGGACGGCAAGAGCATCGTTTTCTCCTCGACCGCGGGTGAGGGAGGCAGGTGGCATCTGGCCTCGATCGCCGTCACGGGCGGCGAGATCGAACACCTCACCTCGGGTCTGAGCGACGACGTCTACCCGGCCGTATCGCCGGATGGGAAGAGCGTCGTTTACGCCAGCAAGCGTGGCGAGGACTCGTATCACCTCGCATCGCTGGATCTAACGTCCGGGGACACGAAGATGATCACGTCCGGGGATTTCGAGGACATGTTCCCCAGCTTCTCCCCCGACGGCTCGACCGTGGTCTTCGCATCCACTCGCCAGGACGAGATCTGGCAACTGTTCACGTACGACGTGGCATCGGGTGAGGTCAAGAGGCTGATCGGCAGTGACTCCGTCGACCGCTTCCCGATCTACTCCCCGGACGGTCGCTACGTCCTCCTGGCAACTGACCACCTCGCCATCTACTCCGCCGATGGAGAGTCGCTTCCCGGCGGGGACCTCAGATGGCAAGTGACGGAGAAGCCCGCCCTATCCCCGGCGTGGAGGTAGCGATGTACGTCGAGCCCATCTTGTTCGGCGATTCGTCGAGACGAATCGCTCTCGAAAGCACCGGCGTTGCTCCCGCCTCCCTCCGGGCGATGGAGAAGATCCGTACGCGCACGGCTCGCGTTGGGGTCGTGGGCCTCGGCTACGTGGGTCTACCGCTCGCCGTCGCCCTGGGCGACGCGGGCTTCGATGTGGTGGGCGCCGACCTCGATCAGCGGAAGGTCGATGCCCTCAGGGAAGGGCGCAGCCCTCTCGAGTGCATCGAAGACTCGAGCATCGGAGCACTGATCGATGCCGGCAGGCTGGAGGTCACCACCGACGCAGCTCACCTGGGATCGCCGGACATCGTTCTGATCTGCGTTCCGACCCCGCTCACAGGAGGCGAGCCGGACCAGAGTTTGGTGATGGAGGCTGCGGAATCGTTGATCCCGCAGATCCGCCCCGGAACCATCGTGGTTCTAGAGAGCACCGTGATCCCCGACACGACCGACAGGATGCTGGTTCCGGTCCTCGAGACCTCCGGTCTCAAGGCAGAGGTCGACTTCTTCGTCGGCTTCTCTCCCGAGCGGGTGGATCCGTCCTCGGGCCTCGATGTGGTCGACGTTCCAAAGCTGGTCTCCGGCATCGGACCCAAGTCTGCAGCCCTCGTCGAGGCGCTCTACCGGAACATCGTCAAGACCGTCGTGCCGGCGTCGTCACCGCGGGTGGCCGAGTTCACGAAGCTCCTCGAGAACACCTTCCGCGATGTCAACATCGCGCTGGTCAACGAGCTCGCTCAGGTAGCCCGGGACATGGGCGTCGACATCTGGGAGGCGATCGACCTCGCAGCCACAAAGCCCTACGGCTACACCCCCTTCTATCCGGGACCGGGCGTGGGAGGCCACTGCATCCCTGTCGATCCCGTGTACCTCGCGTGGCGGGCAGAGGTCGCCGGCAAGCCCCTCACCATGTTGCAGGACGCGCGCCGCGTGAACGACTCGATGCCGGGGTTCGTCGTCGACCGCGTTGCCGGCCTGTTCGACGGAGAACTCACCGGCAAGAAGATCGTGGTGCTCGGCGCGGCGTTCAAGAAGGACATCGAGGATGCTCGGAACTCGGCCTCGGTTGACGTCATGGACCTGTTCGTGGAGCGTGGTGCGGACCTTTCCTTCCACGACCCATACTGCCCGTCGGTCAAGGTTGGGGGACGGATGCTCGTCTCGGTGGCCGATCTCGTGACGGAACTCGAGAGCGCCGACTGCGTCGTCATCTGCACGGACCACTCCAGCTACGTCTGGGATGAGGTCTTGGAGCACTCGAGGCTCATCTTCGATACGCGCAACGTCCTAGCCTCATACGCGTCGGCCGAGGGGAAAGTGCAGAAGTTGTGAGCACACAAGTTGTGAGTACTCCCGTTGTAACCACCATGGCGCCGCCGGGTATTCAAGAACTCCGTCGCCCAACTTCTATCGCACGTGCTCGCCGGAGGATCGAAGGCGCTCGCCGCGGTCATGGTGGCCCGCTCGTTGGGACCCGAGGGCATGGGCGTGTTCTCGCTCTCCTGGACCCTGGCGGGAACGCTCAGCTTCCTCGCCGTCTTCGGCATCGACTACCTCTTGATCCGGGAGCTGGCGCGCAGTGGCGACCGGAAGATGCTGGAGAGCTCGTTCACGCTGGCATGCCTCTTGGGAGCCGGCGTGGCGGTCATGCTGGTCGGCGCCTCCATCCTCATCGGATCGCACACTCCGATCGTTCAGGCCCTGGCGGGCGCCGCCGGCTACATCGCGATCAGCGCCCCGGTCCTCGTCCTCAGAGCCTCGTTCCATGCTGCCGAGAAGATGGAATACGAGTCCCTGGCCACCACGGTCGAGGGGGCGTTCGCCTTGGCCGGAGTCGCGGCCGCGCTGTCGCTTGGGTGGGGCGTGCCCGGTGCCATCGGCGGCCTCGCCGCCGGTCGCGCTGCCGCCCTCGTAGTCAGCTTGGTCCTGTACCGGAAGGCGTGGGGCGCCCTTCAGCCCCGATGGGAGCCTGCCGGCTGGGCACCGATGTTGAAGGTCTCGATCCCCATGGCCGTCTCCTACGCGTTCACGGCCGTGTACATGCGTTTCGACGTTGTGCTCCTGGCCGCGCTTAGGCCGGCCTCGGAGGTTGGCCTCTACGGGGCCGTCTCGGTCATCATCCTGACCATCCCCATCTTCGCCTCCTCGTTCAGCGGGTCTCTATACCCGGTACTGTCGCGTGCGGGATCGGCGGAGCATCCAGAGGTCAAGGACGTGTTCGCCTCGTCGGTGAGATTGCTGCTCATGGTCTCCGTCCCGATGACGGCCGGGCTGTTCCTCCTGGCGGGCCCGATCCTGAAACTCACGTACGGAGCGGACTTCTCCTCGGCTACCCACGCGCTCATGGTTCTGTCGTTCGTTCTTCCCATGCGCTACGTGAACAACCTCGTAGGGCATGTGCTCACCGCGGTCGATCGCCAGACCAAGAGAACCGCTGCCGTGGTGATCGCGGCGGTGGCGAACCTGGCCTTGAACCTCGTCTTCATCCCTCTCTGGGGATTCATGGGCGCGGCGTACTCGACGCTCATCACCGAGATCATCTTGACTGCCCTGCTGATCCCGGCGCTCAAGCCGTTGCGGATCAACATGACAGGTCTGGTCGAAGGCTCCGCGATCGCGGTCGTCATGGGAGCGGTCGTGGTGTCGGTGCCGGGTGGACTCGTGGGACAGATGGGAGCCGGCGCTGCGGTGTTCCTCGTGGTGGCCGCCGGCCTCGTGGCCCGGCGCCGTGGCGCAGGCCGTGCGCACGCTAAAGAGGTGGCCCCTGTGGTGCCGACGTTAGAAGGAGGAGCCCTATGAGCTCCGCGAGGTCCTGGCAGCACCGCCTCGACAGCGTCACGGGAGGGCCCACCATCTCGATGAGATTCTCGATCGCAGGACGACTGAACGTGCGCTACATAGGAACGGACTGTCCCACGGGGCGGTGGGCGGCGCGCATCGCTCGGGGGATGGAACCTCCGACCCCGGGCCCCGACGACATCACGATCGAGTTCCGCCCGGGGGTCAGACCCCAGGGCCGGTCGCTCCCACCGATCAACCTCGGACCGACGATGAACGGCATCTGGGTCGCCGACCATCTCGATCGTGCGGCCTGGATCCCGTTCCACGATCTGTTCTCGGAGCCGGTCGTGGTCGACTCGGATATGGACGCGCGCTTCTTCTGCAACTGGATCCTCCACCCGGTGGTTCGCGCCGCTCTCTGGCGCAAGGGTGTCGGGATGTACCGCGGCGCAGGTGCGGCCGTGAACGACCATCGTGTCTGCATCGCCGCATGGACCGCCACCGGCAAGTCCCGCATCCTCTTCGAGCTGCTCCGACGAGGTCATGAGTACATCGCCGACGACTGGATGGCGCTCTCGGCCGACGGCCTTGTGTCGCCGATGAGCTCGCAAGTGGATTTCCGAGACGACCAGCGCAGCTACGTCGACTCGAGCCGGTGGCCCGGTCGTCGTTCCGTCATCCGTCCTCTGATGGTCAAGATGACGAGGTGGGCCTCGGGGGCGACCCGTCGGTGGGGGAACCTCTCCACGGGGCTCGACAAGCTTGCGGACGCGGCCTGGAAGGCAGGGTGGCAGAAGTCCGACCTGGCCACGCTCTTCCCGCACGCAGCAGTTGCGGGCGCGGGACCACTCGATATCCTGGTCGTCCTGGCCAGCCCGGGCGTCCAGATCCCCTCGCGTGCGGACGTTCCCGAGGTGATGGCTGCATGCGTGTCGGGCGAGTACGGATTCAACGAGATGGAAGCCGCGTACCGTTTCTCCCGCCCGGGCAAGTTGAGCGAACCCCTCTATCCGAGGTTCGAAACTAATCGGGACTTCGCCGCTCAGGCTCTCCAGGGGACGCGCGTGATGGTGGTTCCGTTCTCCGGTTCCTTCGACGACGTCGAAGCTGTTGCAAACATGATCGAACATATGGGGGCCGGACTCCGCAGGAGCCAGGAAGGGGTCGCGTGAGACTCCTGTTCGTCACCTCCAGCTTTGCCCGGTTCGACGGCGACCCCACGGCCGCCGCCGGCCTCGGCGTCTATCAGCTCGTACGCGAGCTCGGGAAGCACGTCAGCGGCACCGTGATCACCCCGGCGCAGCCGGGTGCCCCCGAACAAGAGCGGCTCGGTGGGATGGTCGTCCGGCGGATCTCGCCGGAGCGGCCGGCGGTCGCCCTTCACCAGGCGAAGAACCCCCGGCACCTCATGAGGGCCTACCGGGTAGATCGGGCGATGAAGAGGGCCGCCAGGTACATCGCGCCCCTCCACGACGTCGCTCACGGGCACTGGGCCTTCCCCGGCGGCGCGGCGGTGACCCGCCTCGACATCCCCAGCGTGGTCGTCTGCCTCGGAACCGACGTCCATAAGTACTCGCGCATGCCGTTGTTCCGGTCCGCTTTCAAAGAGGTCGTGACGCGGGCATCAGCGAACATCGCCATGGATCCGGGAGGTAAGGCGCGGATCGAAGAGGTGAGCGGCCGCGAGGCTTTCTTCATCCCGAACGCGGTTCCCCTCGAGGACATCGCCCTGGGAGACGCACCGGCCGGCAAGCACCTGGCGTGGGTCGGGCGGATGTCGCCCGAGAAAGGTCCCGACGTGATGATCCGCGCCTTCGCCATCGCCCACGCCCGCGACCCGGAACTAACGTTGACGATGATGGGGGACGGCGGCGAGATGACGGCGGTGCGCGCTCTCGCCGGTTCCCTCGGGGTCGCGGACGCCATCGACTTCCGCGGTGCCGTCCACAACAACGAGGTTCTTGACTGCTACATGACCTCGGCCCTCGTGGTGGTCTCCTCCCGAAGCGAAGGGATGCCTGCCTCGTCTCTCGAGGCGCTCGCCACCGGGCGTCCGGTGGTAGCGACCGACGTGGGCGGGCTCAGGGGCCTGCTCGAAGGAGGTGGCGGCCTCACGGTGCCGCCGGACGATCCGCCGGCCCTGGCCGAAGCGATCGCCCTCGCTCTAGGTCGCAGGTGGGATCCTGAGTTCCTGCGGAGTCAGGTCGAGCACGCCAGCGTCGCGGCCGTGGCGAAGACCTACCTGGAGATCTACTCGCAGATCGCCGGTTCCCGAGGACTCGCCGGGCGAGCTCCCTCGGTTGCCATGTGAGGCAGTTACCGGGCCGGCTGCTTGCGGGCGGCGAAGAACGCCTGGATGACGTCGGGATCGAACTGGGTTCCGGCCCCCTGCAACAGATTTGCCATCGCATCCGACACCGGCATCCCTTCGCGCCATGGGCGGGGCGAGATCAGCGCGTCGTACACCTCGGCGACGGCGATGATCCTGCCCGCCAGAGGGGTACGGTCGCCCGGGATGTTGTCGGGGTAACCGGATCCGTCCCAACGCTCGTGGTGGCCACGGACGGCCCCAGCGACCTCTTCGGGAAGCCCGGCGCCGAGCACGATCGCGGCGCCCAGCTCGGGGTGCCGCCTGACCGCGCCTCGTTCGGCATCGTCAAGCTTGATCTTGGAGAGTGCCTGGCTGCCACAGAACCCGGATGCGACGTCGTGGAGCCTCGCCGCGACCTCGATCGTGCGCCTGGTGCGACGATCGCAGTTCATCTGGTGGGAGATCGACGAAGCCACCCGCATGACCCTGACGGAGTGGCCGAAGGTATGGGCGGCTCGTGCATCCACCGCGTCCGCGAGTGTCTGCAGCGTGCGGTAGCGGACCAGACGATCGTCGCCCGGGTTCCCGAGCTGACGGATGCCGTCCTCGAGGATCGCCACCGCGGTGGGGGAGCTGCGGCGGGCCGAGATGACCATCAGCTCGCCCTTGGCGTCGAGCTTCACGACGTCGGCGTCGAGCTCGATCTTGATGGCGCTCAGGAGCAGTTCCTTGAGGTCCTCGATCGGTCCGGCGATGAGCTCAGAGGCGGCACGCTCAGCCGTGAGGCGCTCGTGCTCGCTCGTGCGGCGTTCTTCGACCGAGCCCTGGATCAGCTTCTCGGACGCATCCTGGGCCGCCTTCTGGACCGCCCGGGTCCGTACGGGACCGATGCGGGGGCTGAGCCATGGACCGAGGCGCGCGAGGCCCGTACGGCCCTGGTAGCCGAGGGGGACGATCAGGTAGTGACCGTCCCCGCCCCAGAGCCAGCCCATCTCGGGCTCGACCCAGTGCATACGCAGCTCGGCGGGTTGTCCCTCGGCGGATTTCCTGTCGCCCGCCCACAGCACGAAGCCGCCGTCGGGGTGCGGGACGTAGACGGCCGCCGTGTCGGTCTTTGCGGCACGCCTGAGGAGCACCGCGGAGGTCCTGGCGGCGGCCCCCATCGGGGAAGCCACCATCGGAGAGTCCTGGTCGCTGTGAATGGTCTCGGTTCCTTGAGCGCTGCTCATGGTTGCCTCCGGGTCGCCGGTTTCGGGACCTTCGTCGTTTGGAGAGGTCACGCTGAAGTTATCGGCACCAGAAGCCGAAGGTTTAGGTATCGGGGAGAGGTTCGTCCGCTATTCCCGACCCTATGCCGCGGCGTCCGAGGTCCGACGCGCGAGGCGATGCCGAGGAGGCGTTAGGACAGCATGAGGATCTTGGTCACCGGCGGCGCCGGATTCATCGGGTCTCACCTCAGTGAGGCCCTCCTTTGGCGTGGCGACGAAGTGGTCGTTCTCGACGACCTGTCCACGGGGGCCCAGGAGAAGATCCGGATCCTCGACGGCCGGGCGGGGTTCAGGCTCACGGTCGGCTCCGTCACCGACGTGGCGGTCGTGGACGGTCTCGTTAAAGGGGTCGATGCGGTGGTCCACCTCGCCGCGATCCCAGGTCGTTCATCCTCTACGAGGCTCCAGGCGAACACCGAGGGCACGGCCAACATCCTCGACGCTGCCGCCCGCTTCAACCGGCCGACGATCATCGCGGCGACCTCCAATCACTCCTCTCCCGAGCGAGATGCCGCCGACAATGAGATGGCTTACAAGCTCGCGATCGAACGTGGCATCCCTGTAACCGTCGCTCGGTTCCGGAACGTGGTCGGACCACGACAGTCGATCGGCTACGCCAAGGTCCTACCGAGGTTCGTTCGCCGGGCACTGCGTGGCGAGGACATCACGGTGCACGGAGACGGGAGCCAGGTACGCAGCTTCTGTTACGTCGACGACGTGGTCGATGGACTGACCGCGCTGGTCGATGCCGACCACGCCGCCGGACACGTCTACACGTTCGGATCGGTGGAGGAGATCGCGATCGTCGAGCTCGCCCAGCGGGCCCTCGAGGTCACGGAATCGACCTCGAGCGTCGTCTTCGTCCCTCCCGAGGACCTGACCTCGTATCACGTCGGGGGTCAGTACAACGTCCCCGACATCAGCCGTGCCAGGGCCGATCTCGGGTTCGAACCCCGGTGGTCACTGAACGACTCGCTTGCCGCGGTTGCCGCCGCGTTCCTAGGCCGTCCGATCGTCAAGCCGACCGACCTCGACGCGGTTCAGGAGCTCCTGCTCCTTCAAGAGGGGTCCGCCCCGCCCGACTCGATCGCACCTCCCGCATCGGCACCCTCCCCGCCCGTCGAAGCGCCACGCACCGACGCTCGCACCGAGGTGCCGCATGACGACCCGGCTCCGGTTCCGCAGTTCGATCTGGGACCGGTTCCGATCACGTTCTCTCCGGCCCCGACAGGCGGCCCGCTCGTCGACGATTCGTTCTTGATGGGTGGGACCGGGCCGGCGATGCCGCTCAAGCGGTTCCCGCCGCCTCCGCCTTCGCCCCTCCCGGATAGGAAGGAAAGGCCGTTCGTCTCGGTGATCGTGCCCGTCTACAACGAGGCGCCCTCGATCGCGGAGTGCATCCGTCGTCTGCAGTCGCTCGACGAGATCGACGAACTGATCGTTGTGAACGACGGCTCCGACGACGGCACCGGGGACGAGCTCGGACGCGTCACCGACCTCGTCGACATCGTGATCAACCTGCCCAAGAACAGCGGCAAGGGTGCCGCCGTAAAGGCCGGCGTGGCTCGGAGCCGGGGAGAGATCATTGTTGTGCACGACTCTGACCTCGAGCTGGATCCGGCCGACATCCCGAACCTGATACGCCCGATCGTCGAAGGCGACGCGGACGTCGTCACCGGCAACCGCATGCACGCCGGCAACCGGGACCTCATTCCGCCGCGGCAGTGGGTGGTCAACCGCCTGCTGACCGAGTTCGGCAATACGGTCTACGGGATCTACATGCAGGACATCGCGACCGGGTCCCGCGCCATCCGCCGGGACCTCTTCAACGCCATCGATCCCGTCTCGGATCGCTTCGAGTTCGAATCGGAGCTTCAGGCGAAGGCTGCCCGGCTCAAGGCCCGAAGGGTGGAGATCGAAGTCATGTTCCGTCCCCGGGCCAAGAAGCAGGGCAGGAAGGTCCGCTGGACCGATGGGGTCCGTGCGGCGCGCGCCCTCCTCAGGTTCAGGCTGTGGAAGTCATCGGCTCTCTGGGAGAGTCCCGCGGCCGGAAGGGTCCCCGCGGGCGCCGCGCTCAGATGGCAGGGTCCGAAGATCGTGTTCCCGGGTGCCGTCCCTCCTCCGCCTCTGAACCCTCCGAGCAGAGCGGCCCCGGGCGAGGCCGCACCGCCCCCGTTCGTCGTCCCGCTATACCTGCGGGGCGGCAAGATCGCCCGGCCCGAAAGCCACCCGGTCCGGTGGGACCCGGCGCACGACGCCGGCCGCCAGACCCGCTCCCTGGGCCCCGACGCCAAGGGCGCCTAGCTCCCTGTTCCCGGGCTCGATGGCCCGATCTCGCGCCCGATCTCGGGCCCGATCTCGCGCACAGAAGAACCGCCCCATTACGCGCTCAAAGACCCTCAGGTGCACCCTGGAGCAAGCTCCAGGGTCTTAGAGCGCGGAATCGCGCTCTTCTTGAGTGAGATCGGGCCAGGCTCGGGCTAGGCTCGGGCTAGGAGTTCTTCAGGTACCAGTGGTAGGTGCGTGTGAGGCCCTGGCGGAGGCCGACCCGGCTCCGGTAACCGAGGACAGCCCGGGCTTTGGCGACGCTCGGGATCCGGGCGAACACCTCGCGACCCTTCTCCCGGACCCCGGCATCGCCGAACTCGCGGAACTCCGGCTCCATCGGTTTGCCGGAGATCTCTCCGATGAGACGGGCGAGCTCGATGAGGCTGATCGTCTCCGCGCCCCCGATGTTGAAGACCTCGTTGATGCCTTTGTCGCTAGCGGCGGCCAGGAGCGTACAGTCGATAGCGTCGCTCACGTAGGTGTAGGTGCGGACCTGCTCGCCGGTTCCGAAGATGATCGGCGGCTCGTCGTTCGCCACTCGTGCGAGGAACTTGGAGATGACGAACTCTTCGGCCTGGCCCTCTCCGTAGACGTTGAAGAAACGGACCGCGGTGTACTGCAGGCCGTGTTGCTGCGAGTACGCCTGGCAGTAGGCCTCGGCCGCCAGCTTGCTGACGCCGTAGATCGACACCGGGGACGGCAGCGTGTCCTCGGGCGTCGGGATGACCCGAGGTTCGCCGTAGATCTCGGACGACGAGGTCAGGATGATCCGGCCGACCCCGTGCTCGACGCACGCCTTGAGCGCGTTGACCGTGCCGCCGAGATTGACGTCCATCACATCGAGGGGGATGAGCTGGATCTTCTCGACCCCGAGGATGCTGGCGAAGTGGAAGACGACGTCCTTTCCCTTCACCGCACCGCTCATGAGGTCGTAGTCGCGCACGTCACCGTGGATGTACTCGAGGTCCCCGTCGTACTCGGGCCGGGCGTCCAACAGTGTCACCTCTGCGCCCCATTCGGTGAGGCGGTCCACCAGGTGCCCGGCGATGAAACCCAGCCCACCGGTGACCAGAACCTTCTTCTTGGAGAAGTGGGCCGCCGCTTTCTCCAGACCCTCCTGCATCGTCGTCATCCGTTCACTCCTATCTCAGGTAATGGCCGAGGACCTTGCGGATCGCAGCGGCAACGTCTTCTAGGTCGGCATCCGACAGCAATGGGTAGAGAGGAAGGGTCACGATGCGTTCTCCGAGACTCTCGGTTACCGGCAGCATCCCATCCTTCGTTCCGTACCGGTCCCGGAAGTACGTGAAGAGGTGGATCGGGCGGTAGTAGAGGCCGGCGCCGATGCCTTCGGCGAGGAGCGCTCGAACGACGTCGTCCCTGCCGGCGGTCAAGCGCTCGAGATCCAGCAGCATGTTGAACAGATGGAAGACATGGTCGGAGTGGATCTCTGGAAGGTGCATCCCCTCGACCCCCGCCAGCAGCTCGGTAAGGAGCTCGGCGTGGTGTCTGCGTGTCGCGTTCAACTCGTCGAGCCTCTTGAGTTGCTCGAGCCCGAGCGCGATGTTCACGTCGCTCAGATGGAAGTTGAAGCCGGTCATGGTGACGTCGTAGAAC
>JAENWQ010000121.1 GCA_016649855.1 Actinomycetota bacterium
AGCACGTGCTCGCGCCATCCCCACTCGGCAAGGGTGCGCGAGTAGAACTCGAGCCGTCCCGACGGGGTCGGGAACCCGCGCTTGATCGCGCCGTCGATCTCGACGCCCACGGGCCTGCGGCCCTCGGGATCGGGCTCGGGTGCCCCCATCGGAGCGACGTTCGGGGAATCCGGCTTCGGGGTGGCTGCGAACACGCGCCCGAAGCGGCCCATCTTCACGTCTTCGAGCTCCTCATCCGGAACGGTCTGCTCGTGGACCGCACCGACCTTGTTGGCGATCTCGAACGCTCCGTAACGCCGCATGTACGCGAGCGGGGTGAGCCCCTCCTTCTGGGCCGCCTCAGGCAGACCGGGGACAGAGTTGGCGAACATCCAGCCGTAGTACTCATCGACCGACAGCTTCTTACCGGGCTCCTCGAGCGACTCGTAGAACTTGCGGATACCGAGGCTCCCGTCGGGGTCGATGCGCCACGACAGCTCGATCCAGAACTCGTTCTCCTCCCAGACCTCGCCCGGGTTGACAGCGCGGGTGTCGGTGACCTCCTCGCCCATGCGCTCGCGCGCTTCCCTCATCACGGGCTGGCGGAACCCGATCCACTGGCCGTCGTACTGCTCGTACGAGTGGACGTCGTGACGCTCGGAGCCGAGGCCCATCGGGAGCACGTAGTCGGCGAAATAGGCGGTCTCGTTCCACGTCGGGGTGAGGGCGGCGTGGAGGCCGACCTTGCTCTCGTCGGTGAGCATCTCGATCCACGAGAACCCGTCGGGGTTCGTCCATACCGGGTTGTAGACGCGGGTGAAGTACGTGTCGATCTTGCCGCGGCCCTCGTTGACGAAATGGGGCAGCAGGAACGACAGCTCGTTGAGCGCGAGCGGGTACTCAAGCGGCCACGTGAGGTCGTTCCACACGTGTGGGTGCGGCGGCGAGTAGATCGGCTTGGGGACGAACTTGTTCCACGCGTTCGGATGGGTGCCACCCTCGGTGGCCACCGCTCCCATCAGGGCGTTGAGCAGAAAGAGGGTGCGCGCCACTTGCCATCCCCCGAGGTTCCCGGCCGCGGCCGAACGCCAGCTGTGCGTCGACAGCCTCGAACCCGCGGTCGCCACGATGTCTGCGACGGCGCGCAGCGTTGCCACGTCGACCCCGGATTCGTCCGCCGCGTACTCGAACGTGAAGCCCGCGTACAGCGACTTGAGGATGGCCTCGAACGCTTCGAAGGTGGGCTCTGCGTCGGGGTGCTCGAAGGCCAGGTACTCCTCCCAGTTCCACCACCGGCGGACATAGTCGCGGTCGTAGAGGTCGTTGTGGATGAGGTGATTGGCGATCGCCAGGTTGATCGCGGCCTCGCTGCCCGGGTACGGCGACAGCCAGTGATCCGCATGCGTCGCCGTGTTCGAGAGCCGGGTGTCGAGAACGATGAGCTTGGCCCCGTTGGCCTTCGCCTCCATCACCCTCTGGGCGTGCGGGTTGAAGTAGTGCCCCGCCTCGAGGTGCGAGGAGATCAGGTAGATGACGCGGGCGTTGGCGTGATCGGGGCTCGGCCTGTCGATGCCGGTCCAGAAGTGGTAGCCGGCCCTGGCCCCCGACGAGCACACGTTGGTATGGGAGTTGTGCCCGTCGATCCCCCAGGAGGCGAGCACGCGCTCGGTGAATCCATCTTCACCGGGGCGACCGACGTGGTACATGATCTCGTTGCGGCGGTCCTCCTCGATCGCGGAGCGGATGCGACCGGCAAGGTCGTCGAGGGCCTCGTCCCACGTGACCTGTTTCCACTTGCCCTCGCCGCGCTTCCCTACCCGCTTGAGCGGATAGAGGATGCGGTCGGGATCGGTCACCTGGTTCAAGGTCGCCGGGCCCTTGGCGCAGTTTCGCCCGCGCGACCCGGGGTGCTCGGGATTGCCCTCGAACTTCCGTACCTGCAAGGTGTCCTTGTCGATGTAGGCAAGGAGCCCACACGCCGACTCGCAGTTGAAGCACGTCGTCGGAACCAGCATGTAGCGCTTCTCGACCCGCTCCGGGAACGAGCGGGAGTCGAGTTCGACCCAGTCGTCCCACCTCTCCTTCGGAGGGAACGCCGCAAGATGGATGCGGCTCGCTCCCGGGTAGAACGTCTCGCCCCTGGCCTCGGTGTCCTGTCGGGCGGCCGAAACCCTCTTGCCGAGATCTTCGATGTTGCGATCGCTCATATCTCTCCTCAGGCGAGCGGAACGGCCTGGGCCGCTTGGACGTAGGCGTGTTCGTGGGCCAGTAAACCGATGAGCGCGAGCGGTGCGGCCCACGCACCGATCGCGAGAGCGAGGCCTCCCAGCGCAACCAGGACGACCCCAGCCCAGAAGAAGCGGGCGAAGCGTCCCTTCGTCATCTCCCATGCCGCCAGGTGCGCGTGCGCGGTCGGATGGGAGAGTGTGAGCTCGCCCCACGTCATCAGCAGGTGCGCAGCGGCCGTCCCGGTAAGCAGCACAGCGAGGGCGTCGGTCGCTCCGGGGGCCACTGACGGGGCTAGCAACAGGCACGCCGCGCTGCCCGCCATGACCGTCTGCACCGCCATGTGCGCGGGGAGCAGCGGGTTCTGCACAGATCGCGTGCCTTCGACTGGGCGAAGAGGTACGCGGTGTAGACGGCGGTCATGAGCCCGAGTGGGATGCCGGGATACGCGAGCACCTTGGAGAGCGTCTCGGAACCCATCAGCGCGGCGAGCAACTGCGCGGCGAGCACCGCGCCGTAGCCGGCGATGATGAACGCGCCGCGCACCAGCCAGCTGCGCCACTGGGGCTTCGTGAAGATCATGTAGAAGCGCAGCGGGTGGGACAGGTCCCAGATGAGGAGGGCCCCGGTGATCCCCAGGAACGCGAGCCCGGCGATCGGAGCGGCCCACTCGAGCAGGTCGGTCCCCCACCCGAGGACACCGGCGAGGATCAGGATCAGGGGAACGAGGTAGACACCGGCGGCGATCGCCTTGGTCCACGTGTAGAGGCTGACGCGCCAGTCCCACGGAGCCTTGTGCGCGACGTCGTAGGACACCATCGCGGCGGCGCTGCTGTTGTTCCATGCTCCCGGGTGACCCGAGACGACCTGCTGAGGACCGTCCTGGATCTGGCTCCACATGTAGGTGTCCCCCTCGGGACGCCGCGCGGCCAAGGGGTCGAGGGTCGCCTGCGACGCACCCGAATAGAAGACCTTCGGCTTCGTCTCCTTGTCGGGACGACGGACCGATACCGGGCGACGGTTGATGACCTGGGAGACTCGCGAATCCGGGTCGTTCATGTCGCCGACGATGATGGCTCCGACCGGACAAACCACCGCGCACGCAGGTTCGAGCCCGACTTCGAGACGATGGCTGCAGAAGTTGCACTTCTCGGCGGAGTGATCCTCCGGGTTGATGAAGATCGCGTCGTACGGGCACGCCGCGATGCACGCCTTGCAGCCGATGCAGATCGACTTGTCGAAGTCGACGATCCCGTCGGGGCGCTGATACATCGCCGAGGTCGGGCACGCCGCGACGCACGGGGCGTCCTCGCACATATTGCAGCGGGTGACCTGGAACGCCCGGCTCGCCTGCGGAAAGAAGCCGATGTCCACCGATTTCACGTACGTGCGGGTCACGCCGACGGGGACCTGGTTCTCCGACTTGCATGCAGTCGTGCACGCATGGCAGCCGATGCATAGGGTCTGATCGAGCACCTTCGCCCACTTCGGAGAGCGTCCATCAGGAGTGGTCAAACCCCCGCCACCGAGCTTGCGCGGCTCGAGCACTGGTGGAGGCTTCACGTCCTCGTAGGCGAGCTGCCCGAGCACGCCCGGTAGGCGGCCCGCGCTTCCCTCTATCTCATTCAATCGATACCCCCGAATCCGACCGGAACTGCTAAGTCAGCACCCTTGCTCGTTCCGAGACACTGGCACACACGATGTTGCACAACGATTGGATAGTGGCGTCGGTGATCCGGTACAGCACCGTCTTCCCCACGCGGCGGCGCCCCACTATCCCGCCAGCGAGGAGGCGGTTGAGGTGCTGCGAGACGTTGGACATGGTCGCGTCGACCTTCTCTGCGATGTCTCCGACCGAGACCTCGCCCCCCCTGTGGAGGACGTTGACGATCCGCAGTCTCGTCGGGTCGCTCAGGAGGGCGAAACGACGCGCGGCCTCGTCGAGCACATGCTCGGGAACGATCTCCATATGCACAGACGGTAGCGGATTCATTTCATCGTTGAAACACTTAAGCAAGTAATTGTCCGAGAGTCCCGCATCCGTCCGCCCCTCGGCGCTCCCTCTCCCGTTCCGTTGTCCCCGGGGACCAACGACCCCTTCCCTCGACTCAACAGAAAGTCAAGCGCGCAGCTTGAACCTCCGCTTGTCCTTCTTTATGACGCTCACGACGTTGCGACCCGGGATGCCGGTGACCCCTCCCCCACCGTGGGTCGCGGAGCCACACTGGTACAGGCCCCTGATCGGCGTGCGGTAGTCCGCGTAGCCGGGGGCCGGCCGCAGGTGGAACAGCTGCTCGGGCGACAGCTCGCCGTGGAAGATGTTGCCGCCGATGAGGCCGTACTCCTCCTGCATCTCGTGCGGCCCGACCACCTGCCGGTCGATGATGGCGCTCTTGAGGTTGGGGGCGAACTCCGAGTAGTGATCGATCACGCGGTCGGCGTAGGCGTCCATCTCCTCGGGCTTCGGATCATCTGCCCATGTGTGCGGGACCCACTGCGTGAACATCGACAAGATGTGCTTGCCCTCGGGTGCGATCGTCTTGTCGAAGTAGCTCGGGATGCAGCTGTCGGCGAACGGGTGCTCCGCAGGGATGCCGGCGCGCGCGTCTTGGAACGCTTGCTCGATGTAGTCGACCGTCGGAGCCATGACGATCGTGCCGCCGTGAACCCCCGCGGCCGGTTCGGGATGCGCCTTGAAGACCGGGAGCTCGTCCAGCGCGAGGTTGACCTTCACGACGCCGGAACGAGAGTTCCACCGCTCGATGTCCTGCCGGAAGTCATCCGGCAAGTCCTTCGCCTCGAGGTGATCGAGGAACGCGATCTTCGGATGGGTCGAGGTGACTACGATCGGCGCCCTGAGCTCTTCGCCGCTCTTTAGCGCGACGCCTACCGCCCTGCCGTTCTCGACGATGATCCTCGCGACGGGAGCGTCGGTGCGGATCTCGGCCCCCATCTCTTTCGCCCCTCCGGCGATCGCATCGGACACAGCACCCATGCCTCCCTCCGGGAAGCCCCACTTGCCGATCTCACCGTCACCGAGATCACCGATGTGGTGGTGGAGCATCACGTACGCCGTGCCCGGTTCTGCCGGCCCGGCCCACGTGCCGATCACTCCGCTCACGGCGAGCA
The DNA here is from genome assembly GCA_016649855.1 of Actinomycetota bacterium. GTDB lineage: Bacteria > Actinomycetota > CADDZG01 > CADDZG01 > WHSQ01 > WHTI01. The sequence continues at coordinate 5,335 of JAENWQ010000121.1, forward strand.
TCGCCTTGACGGGCTCGGACTCGAACCAATCGTCGAGGAGGTCGGCGATGCTCATCGTCATCAGCCGGGTGACGTCGGCGACCCCGCGGACGCCAAGCTTCCTCATCTTCCATGCGATGGAGCCCTGCTCGAGTAGATCCCCCGGCCTCTTGGAGCCAACCTTGGGAGCCTTCTCGGAGAGCAGCGGTCCCATGATCCGACCGAGGCCGCCGATCCACTCGTCCCACTGCTCGAGCGCGTCCGCGTCCTTCTTCGAGAAACGCGCCACTTCGGCTTTCTTCTCCGCGGGGGTCTTCCCGCCGAGGGCGAGGGCATCGTCGCCCCCCGGTTGCGGCATGAAGTAACCGTCCTGCGGATAGATCTTGTAGCCGTGCTTCGCGAGGTTGAGGTCCTTCACGATGCCTGGAGGCATGAGGCTCACGACGTACGAGAGCGAGGTCACCTTCCAGTCGGGGCCGAAGGGTTGCTCGGTGGTCGCCGCTCCGCCAACGCGGTAGCGCGCTTCCAACACGACGGTCTTCGCGCCTCGCTTGGCGAGGTATCCACCCGCCACGAGGCCGTTGTGCCCGCCGCCGATCACGATCGCGTCGTACCTGTTCCTGTCCACTCAATCTCCTTGTGCCATCTCATGAACACCGACTTAGTTTGGTTCTCTCCAAGGGTAGGTGAACGGATGGCTGAGCCGGGAACCCCTAGGATGCGCCTGGTTCGGAGGGCGGTCCAGGAACGAGAGCAGTCGGTCGGCCAAACCCAGTCGGTCGTCTCGACGACCGGCCAAACATAGCCGGTCGTCCCGACGACCGGCCAAACATAGGAGCGGAACGATGAGGTTGGGACTGAATCTCGGCTACTGGGGCTCGGGCGCTCAAGACGGGGTCGCCCTCGCTCAGGAGGCGGAGCGTCTCGGGTTCGATTCCGTCTGGGTCGCGGAGGCGTACGGCTCCGACGCGCTCACGCCGCTCACCTGGGTGGCCGCGCAGACCTCGACCATCAAGGTCGGCACCGCGATCATGCAGATGCCGGCAAGGACCCCGGCGATGACGGCGATGTCCGCGGCGACCCTCGACCTCCTCTCCGGAGGACGGATGCTCCTCGGCCTCGGTCTCTCCGGCCCCCAGGTCGTTGAGGGCTGGCACGGCGAGGCGTACGGGAAACCACTCGTGAAGTCGCGCGAGTACGTCGACATCGTCCGCACGATCCTGAGGAGAGAGAAGCCGCTCGAGCATCATGGGAGGCACTACGACATCCCTTACCGCGGGTCCGACGCGACCGGGCTCGGGAAGCCGCTCAAGCTCATCATCCACCCGCTCCGTGCCGACATCCCGATCTATCTCGCCGCGATTGGACCGAAGAACGTCGCGCTGACCGCGGAGATCGCCGAGGGGTGGCTCCCCACGCTGTACTCGCCGTCGCGGCACGAGGAGCTGTACGGAGAGTCGCTCAAGAAGGGCTTCGCTGCCGCGGGCGACGGTCGTTCGGAAGAGAGCTTCGACATCGCCCCATCGGTGCCGGTTGTGCTCGGCGACGACATCGACAACTGCCGGATGATGGTGAAACCGTTCATCGCCCTATACGTCGGCGGCATGGGGGCCAAGGGAAAGAACTTCTACTACGACATCGCGTGCCGCTACGGCTACGAGGACGCCGCCGACCAGATCCAGAAGCTCTATCTCGCGGGCGACAAGGTCGCTGCGATGGCGGCGGTGCCCGATGAGTTCGTCGATGAGGTCGCGCTCGTCGGGCCGAAGGAACGCATCGCCGAGCTCCTCGGGAAGTGGAACGAGTCCCCGGTAACCACGCTCATCTGTGCCGCGCAGCAGCCCGAGGCGCTCCGGGCCATGGCTGAGTTGGTGTTGTGAACGAGACGTCGTTGCTGTTCCGCTTCGCCAAGCCACACCGGAGGAAGCGGTGAGCCTGACCGTCGTCCGGGCATCCGGCTCGCCGCGTTCCCTCGGATGGGCGCAAGGAGAAGGCTCGGCCGAAGGGATCGCCGCCGCGCTCCGCTTCTACGACGACCTCGGTCCCGATGTGCGCGGCCTCGGCGCGTCGGCCGCTCCCTACATCGACGCGGCGCGCGCTGAGCTCCCCGATCTGGTCGACGAGCTCGAGGGGCTGGCGGAGGGCGCCGGGGTCTCCTTCGAGGAGATCTCGTTCCTCAACTGCATGGAGGAGGTCTGGGACTTCGAGGCCTGCACCACGATGGTCCACGGTCGCTTCTTCATGCACGCGGAGCAGTGGTACGCGGGCCACGATCACGTGACGGTCGTGATCGCGGCACCGGGTGGGAGGCCCGGGTTCGTCTCGCCGACCTGCTCCGGTTTCCTTCCCGCAGTCGGAGTCAGCGCGTCCGGATTCGCCCAGGGGATCGACTCACTGTCCGCGGAGGACGATGTGGTCCGGGACTTTGCGGCCGGAATCCCCAGGGTCATTTTATCGCGCAACCCATTGGGCGCAGATGGTTTCGATGTGGCCGTCGCGGCCACCGATGTGGGCGGACGCGCGGGCGGCTACGCCCACGTGTTCGCCTCGGCCTCGCGCTCCGCGGTGGTCGAGACGAGCGCGACCTGGCGCGGCCTGATCAAGAAG
>JAENWQ010000105.1 GCA_016649855.1 Actinomycetota bacterium
CCGCGAAGGGTGTCATCTTCACCGACTTCAAGACCGCCGCCGCCGAGCACCCCGAGATCCTCAAGCAGCACTTCTTCACCGAGGTTCCGGTGGACGAGCACAAGTTCACCGCTCTCCACGGCGCCTTCCACTCCGACGACACCCTTGTCTACGTACCGAAGGGCGTCGAGGTCGAGGTGCCGCTCGAGGTCATGAGGAAGGTCGCCGGCGGCGGTTCGACGTTCCCCCATACGACGATCGTCGTCGAAGAGATGGGGAGCCTCACGTTCGTCGATCGTTTCGCCTCCGAGGATGACGCTGCTCCCGCTCTGTGCTCGAGCGTCGTCGAGGTCGAGGCTGGCCGGGGAGCCACCGTCAACTACATCTCGCTGCAGACGTGGGGTCGCAACGTGCACCACTTCCAGACCCAGCGCTTCACCGGTAAGCGTGACTCCACGGTGAGGAGCGTGGCCGTGAACCTGGGTTCTACGTTCGCTCGAACACAGGTCGAGTCGGTGCTGATCGGTGAAGGTTCGTTCTCCGAGATGCTCGGCCTCTATTTCGCCGACGCGGATCAGCACTTCGCACAACGAACCCTCCAGCATCACAACGCCGAGCACACGACCTCCGACCTTCTCTACAAGGGAGCGCTCAAGGAACGGAGCAGGTCCGAGTACTCCGGTTTGATCAAGGTCGCGAAAGGTGCTCAGGGTACCGACGCCTACCAGGCGAACCGGAACCTCACACTGTCGGAAGACTCCATCGCACGATCGATCCCTCAGTTGGAGATCGAGGCTAACGAGGTGCGCTGCACCCACGGAGCGACCGTCTCGCCGGTCGAAGAGGAGCACCTCTTCTACCTGATGAGCCGCGGCATCGATCGCGTCACCGCACAGAAACTGATCGTGTTCGGGTTCTTCGGCGAGGTTCTCGATCGCATCCGCGTTCCGCAGGTTCGGGACGAGCTCAGCCAGGCGATCTCTGCCAAGGTCGAAGGCGAGCAGAGGCTCGAGGTCCAGGTCTGATGAACTTCGTCAATATCGGCGCGCTCGACGAGTTCCCGGACGAGGGGATGCGTCAGGTGATGGTTCGGGGCGAACCACTCGGCATCTACCGGGTCGGCGAGAGCGTGTACGCGATCCACGACGTATGCACGCACGAGGAAGCCTTCCTAACGGACGGCGAGTTCGATGCGGATGACTGCGAGGTCGAATGTCCGCGACACGGATCGCGCTTCAACGTCGCTAACGGTGATGTCCGGATCCTTCCGGCCACGAAGCCGGTGGCGTCTTACCAGGTAAAGCTCGAAGAGGGCAACGTTCTCGTTGGCCCCCAGAAGGTCTAGAGGAGTGGGAAAGCACATGAGCGACAAGCTGCTGCACATCGAAGATCTTCACGCTGAGGTCGAAGGTAAGGAGATCCTGAAGGGGCTCAACCTTTCCCTCGACAAGGGTGAGATCCACGCAATGATGGGTCCGAACGGCTCGGGGAAGTCGACCCTCGCGTACGTCCTTACCGGGCGCCCCGGCTACAAGGTGACCCAAGGCAAGATCTTCTACAAGGGTGAGGACATCCTCGGACTCGCTCCCGACGAACGTGCGCAGAAGGGCATCTTCCTCGCGTTCCAGTATCCGACCGAGGTCCCCGGGGTATCCGTCGTGAACTTCATGCGCACCGCCTATAACGCGATCCACGCCGATGAACAGCTCTCGGCGATGAAGTTCCGGATGTATCTCCAGGAGAAGATCGACCTCCTCGAGATCCCCTCCGAGCTCGTCGATCGCTACGTCAACCAGGGCTTCTCGGGCGGCGAGAAGAAGCGTAACGAGATCCTCCAGATGGCCGTGCTCTCCCCCGAGCTGGCGATCATGGACGAGACCGACTCGGGCCTCGATATCGACGCCCTCAAGCACGTCTCCGCAGGGGTCAACAAGCTGGCCGGCCCCGAGGTGGGCATCCTCCTCATCACCCACTACCAGCGGCTCCTGAACTACATCCGTCCGAGCCAGATTCACGTTCTGATGGACGGGCGTGTGGTGAAATCGGGAGGGTTCGAGCTCGCCGAGAGGCTCGAAGCCGAGGGTTACGCTGGTATCGCCCAGGAACTTGGGCTGTCCGTTGAGGATGTCGTAGAGGTCGAGTAGAGAGTTGGAAGCATGAGTCTGGACGCGCAGAGGGTCAAGAAGGACTTCCCGATCCTCGAGACGCTGGCCCACGGTAAGCGCCTCGTCTACCTGGACTCGGCCGCCACCTCCCAGAAGCCGCGGGCGGTGATCGACCGGATGGTTCGTTTCTATGAGGAAGAGAACGCGAACGTCCACCGCGGTATCTACGAGCTCGGCGAGAAGGCGACCGCCGCCTACGAAGGCGCCAGGGAGGCGTCGGCGCGATTCATCGGTGCCCGGAGCACGCGATCGATCGTGTTCACGAAGGGCACCACCGAGTCGATCAACCTTGTGCGCTACACCTGGGCCCGCGCCAACGTTCACGAGGGCGACGAGGTGCTCGTCACCGAGATGGAGCACCACTCGAACCTGATCCCGTGGCAGCTTCTGTGCGCCGAGACCGGTGCGACCCTGAGGCACCTTCCGATCGATGACGACGGGAAGCTCCGCATCGACCTCCTCGGCGAATACCTCACGGACAGGACCAAGCTGGTCGGGATGAGCCTGATGTCCAACGTTTTGGGGACGATCAACCCGGTGCGGACGGTGGCCGACGCGGCCCACGCAGTGGGGGCGAGGATCCTGGTGGACGCGGCTCAGGCCGCCCCTCACCTGTCGTTCGATGTCAACGATCTCGACTGCGACTTCCTCGCCTTCTCGGCGCACAAGATGTGCGGACCGACGGGGGCCGGGCTGCTCTACGGCCGTGAGGACCTCCTCGAGGAGATGCCCCCGTTCCACGGTGGGGGAGAGATGATCCGCGAGGTCTGGGCCGACCACGCGACCTGGGCCGAGATCCCCCAGAAGTTCGAGGCGGGAACCCCCAACATCGCTCAGGTGGTCGGGATGGGGGCGGCGATCGAGTATCTCGAGGACCTCGGCATGGACGCGGTGCGAGAACACGAGATGCAGCTCACTAAGTACGCGCTCGACAGGATCTTCTCGATCGGCGCCACGATCTACGGCCCGATGGACGTTCATGACCGGGGCAGCGTCGTATCGTTCAACCTCGAAGAGGTTCATCCACACGACATGGCGACGATCGTCGACCAGGAAGGCGTTTGCATACGCGCGGGACACCATTGCGCGCAGCCGTTGATGAGAAAGCTTGGAGTGCCTGCAACCGCGCGGGCTTCGTTCTATATCTACAACACGGAAGAAGACGTCGACGCTCTGATCGACGCTCTCGAGAAATCGAAGGGGTGGTTCATCTGAGTCTCGAGGATCTCTACAAAGAAGTAATCCTCGACCACTACAGGTCGCCGAGGAACAAAGGTCGCCTCGATCCGTACGACATCGTGCTCGAGCGGAACAACCCGCTGTGCGGGGATGAGATCGAGCTGTTCCTGAAGTTCGATGGGGACAAGCTCGAGGGCATCTCGTTCGACGGGAAGGGTTGCTCGATCTCGCAGGCCAGCGCCTCGATGATGGCCGAGCGGCTTCAGGGCGCTTCGATCAAGGACGCAGCGGACCTCGCCGGAGGGATCAAACGCATGATGGCCGGCGAGGAGGAAGGCGACGACGACGAGCTCGGAGAGCTCATCGCCCTCAAGGGGGTCGTGAAGTATCCGGTGCGCATCAAGTGCGCCCTGCTCGGCTGGGACACGCTGGTAGAGGCTCTCGAAGAATCGGGTAAGGGCGTTCCCTCGTAGGGAACAATCCCGGTCCGGTGGCCGGTCAAAGAGGCATGGATCAGATGAGAGCAGCCAAGCGCATCCGTCCCTTCGTGATCGCCGTCTTCGTAGTCGTTGCCCTGGTGGTGACCGCCTGCGGCAGTGAGGGCGGCGGGGGGGTGGGCGGCTCGGGACCCAGTCCGGGGACGCCCGACGACACCGTGTCCTCCACTCCGGACCCGAACGCGTCGCCCACCGGTGGCGGCGCCCAGCTGGTCGAGCCCCAACCGGGTCAGGTCGACCTCCGGGCGATCCCCTGGACGAGGGCCAAGGTTCTCGACGACGGGATGGCGGTCAAGGTGTTCTGGTGGTCCGGGGTCGAGCCCTGCAACGTCCTCGATCACGTGACCGTGGAGTACTCGGACCAGGCGGTCGCGATCACCCTGTTCGAGGGTCATACCGAGACCGACGAGGATGTCGCGTGCATCGAGCTCGCGCTCAAGAAGGCCACGATCGTCGAGCTCGACGAGCTCCTCGGGACCCGCAAGGTGGTAGACGGCGCCTCCTAACCATCATGCGCTTCTGACCTCACCTCGGACCCCCACCAGACCGGCAGCTAGTTTCCAAACCTGAGCGATTCGGCAATTCTGTAGGCGTAATCGGCGGCTTCGTGCCTGGTGCCGCCGGACCTATCGAGGTCCACAACAACGCTGTAATGGCCGCAGACGCCTTCACTGTCCCAGTAGATTGCGGCCTCTTCTGTTGGGCCACGCAGCAGGGCGGCGGGCGCACCCTGCACATGCCGCTCCTCGCCCGAACGAGGCCCTCCATATGGATACCGCCGTAGATGCACGTAAGCGCCTTCGAATTCCTCATCGGTCTCAGAAGGGAACCAATAGACGTCCGCAACCTTTCCGTCTCGCTCCACATGTGACGGAGGAGCGCTGGCTTCCGCCGTATCCCAGGGGAGATAGCCAGCCTCGACTTCCGGCGGAGCGCAAGCTACAGAGTCATCGGCAGACTCGGATGGGGACAGACTCGACAGTCCAGACGACGATCCAATGTCGGCTGAAGTCGTGGGACGAGGCGTCTTGGTCAGAGCCATACCTGCGACGACTACTGCCGCTACGGCGGCGGCTCCGCCCGCTATTACGATGTAGTACCGCCTGCGTTCAGAGGTTGCGCTCGCCTGTCCTGGGACCTTCACGTAATAGTCTCCATAAAGAAAGAACGCCGCGGAACGCTGCTTGGTTCGCCCATCTCCCAAGCGCTTCCGGATTCCGGTCGTGCCGAGGACGGCTGAGTGGGACTTTGCACTATTAGCCAGTTGCTAAAGGTGCGTTGTTCTGGTACAACGCTTTCCATGTCCAACCTGGGAGATGACTCGGCGACCAGGACCGCCAAGGTTCTGTCGCTTCCGACGCGTGCGGCGATCCTCGCCAAGCTCCTGCGCAGCGGCCCGAAAACGGTCAAGGAGATCTCCGACAGCTTCCAGATCCACCCGAACGTCGCCCGCGCGCACCTCGACCTGATGGTCGAAGCGGGGTTCCTCGCCACCGACACGCGTCGCCAGGCCAAGGGTCGTCCGGCCAAGGTCTATTTCACCTGGGAGAGCGAATCCGCCGCCCTCGAAGAGGCCGGCATCGACATCCCGGACGAACGCCGGGCGACGACCGACGATATCGAGCTCGAGATGCGCATCCTCGAACGGACCCTGGGGGACGCCCAGGTGCAGATCGCGAGGCTGCGGGAGCTCGTCGCCGAGCGATGTAGGGGCGAAACGCCGAAGATCCAGTAAGCGGGGGACGGCCGTCCCTCGAAAGGAAGAACGATCCAAGAGCAAGCAAACGATGGAGGAGGAAGCATGACCGAGTACGCGAAACCCGAAGTGCTGGTCGAGACGGGCTGGCTGGAACAGAACATCGACGATCCGAACATCGTGGTGGTCGAGGTCGATGAGGATGCCGACGCCTACGGCAAGGGCCACATCCCGGGCGCCACCCAGATCAACTGGGAGACCGACCTCCACGACCTGCCCCGGCGTGAGTTCGTCTCCGCGGAGACGCTGGCGAACGTGCTGGGCGAGAAGGGCATCTCGAACGATCACACGATCGTTCTCTACGGCGGCAATAACAACTGGTTCGCCACCTACGCCTACTGGCTCCTCAAGTACCGGGGCATCGACAACGTGAAGCTCTTGAACGGCGGTCGCAAGAAGTGGGAGCTCGAGAGCAAGCTGCTCACGCAGGACGAGCCCAAGCGTGAGAAGACCTCGTTCTCGGCCGGCACCGACCGTCCGGAGCTGCGAGTGTTCCGTGACGAGGTCATCAAGCGCGCCAAGTTGGGTTCGGCAGCTTGGGTCGACGTCAGATCGCCCGAGGAGTACCGCGGCGAAGCCCTCGCTCCTCCGCACCTGTCGCAGGAGCAGGCCCAGGTCCCCGGGCACATCCCGGGAGCCTCGAACATCACCTGGTCGAAGGCTGCGAACGAAGACGGCACGTTCAAGACGGCCGACGAGCTCAAGGCCCTTTACGAGGCCGAGGGGATCACGCCGGAGAAAGACATCATCGCGTACTGCAGGATCGGTGAGCGCTCGTCGCACTCGTGGTTCGTGCTGAGCGAACTACTCGGCTACGACACCGTGCGTAACTACGACGGTTCCTGGACCGAGTACGGATCGCTGGTCGGAGTTCCGATCGAGTTGCCGTAGTTCTACCGGGGGTGAGTGGCAGCCGTTCGTCGAGACGAACGGCTGAACAAGAGGGGCTCCGCTTCGGCGGCGCCCCTTTCCGCGTAAGCCCGGCTTAGGCTGGGCCCATGAGGAAGCTTCTGGCCGAACAACGGGTCCTGTCGCTCTTCTTCCTTATCTACTATCCGGTTCTTCGGGTTCGGGTTCGCGACTCTGGCTGCCTACGAGCTGGTGAGGACGAATTTCGCGCCATCCGCTTCGCCTCGAAGCTTTGCATTGACGGCCTTCTTCGTCGGCCTCGGATTCGGAGCGATCAACGAAACGATCGAGTTCCTCATCACCTTGCTCCCTGGGGATTCAAACGTGGGAGGCTTCTCGAACACCGGATGGGACCTCGTCGCAAACACGCTCGGCGCCGCCACCGCTTCGTTGTTGGCGGGCACCTTGGGCACAAGGCTTAGGTTGGAGGAATGAGGATCGGCGTGCTGTGCTTCGGGGCCTTCAAGGACTATCTCCCGGAGGACGCCGAGGGCAACCGGTGGACCCCCGAGGTACCGGCGGGCTCGACGGTCGGGGATGTGGTCGACGCGCTGGGAGCCCCTCGGGCGCTGGTGTTCGGGGTTCTTCTCGACGGGGAGCAGACACCACTCGAGGCCGTGGTTCACGAGGGGGCCGAAGTCACGTTGATGCCCCCGTACTCCGGCGGGTAATCTTTGTTTTCGATCGCCACGAACCATCGCCAAGGAATCAGGGGGTTGTCATGGCCGAGGCCACATCCGGCGGTTCGAACGGGGCCGGCAAGAAGACCACTCGCAAGAAGACGACGGCCCGTGGGAAGACCACCGCGAAGCCGGGCGCTGCCAAGATCACACACACGAGGTCGGCCACGAAGCCGGCCACCCCGGCGATGCTGAGATCGTTCAACCCCCGGACCGGTGAAATCGCCGGCGAATTCCCCTCCAGCTCACCGGCGGATGTCGCCGATGCGGTCGAGCTAGCTCGCAAGGTAGCCCCGGAATGGGCGGCGATCTCACCAGCCGGCCGCGCTCACATGCTCAAGGACGTCCGGCATGCCATCTACACGCACCTCGACGATATCGTCGAGGTCATCGCCACGGAGACCGGTAAGCCTCGGACCGAGGCATTGTTCGCGGACATCATGCCGGCGGTGCTCACGCTCATGTACTACGAGCGCACAGCCGCCAGGGTCCTGCGCCCGAAGCGCGTCGGTCCGATCATCGGTCCGCTCGCCGGCATGTCGAGCAAGGTCGAGTGGAAGCCCTTCGGGGTCGTCGGCTGCATCACGCCCTGGAACTATCCGTTCTTCCTAACGTTCATGGGGATCGCGGCGCCGCTGTTCGCCGGAAACGTCGTCGTTCTGAAGCCGTCCGAAGTAACCCCCGGGGTCGGCGAGATGATCCGCAAGGTCCTCGATCCTCTGCCCCCCGGGGTGGCGACCGTCATGCAGGGCGCGGGTGATGTCGGAGCCGCCCTGGTGGATGCACCGTGCGACAAGATCTGCTTCATCGGCTCCCCCGCAACGGGTCGGCGGATCGCTGGGGCCGCCGCGAAGCACCTCACCCCCGTTGTGATGGAGCTCGGGGGCAAGGACGCCGCGATCGTGTGCGCCGACGCGGACCTCGATATCGCGGCTGCGGGCATCGTCTGGGGGTCGTTCACCAACACCGGCCAAACCTGTGCCGCCGTCGAGCGGACCTACGTTGTGGACTCGGTTGCGGATGAGTTCAACGAGATCCTGCTGGACAAGGTCAACAGGTTGAAGCAGCAGCCCGACGATGGCGATGTCGGATCGCTCACCTTCAAGAACCAGCTCGAGATCGTTCAACGTCACCTGAAGGACGCGATCGCCAAGGGCGCAACGGTGCTTGCCGGCGGCGAAGAGGACGCCAAGAGGAACAAGGATGGTTCGCTGTGGCAGAAGCCGGTCGTCATCACCGACGTCTCGCCCGATATGGACCTCTCGCAGCAGGAGACGTTCGGCCCGATCCTTCCGATCTTCAGGGTGGCGGACGAGGAGGAGGCGATCCGCAGGACCAACGAGGATTCCTTCAACCTCACATCGTCGGTGTGGACGAAAGACCAGCGCAAGGGTGAGGCCATCGCCAAGAGATTGCGCGCCGGAGCGGTGGGGATCAACGATCATGCCGGTGCGGCGGGCGCCGTGTGGGCGCCGTGGGGTGGGGTCGGCGAATCCGGCTACGGCCGTCTCCAGGGTTATCTCGGCCTGATGGAGTTCTCGGTGCCTCTCCACATCGGGAAGTCCATGATGCCGAACATGAAGA
>JAENWQ010000246.1 GCA_016649855.1 Actinomycetota bacterium
ATCACGATCGAGGTCCTCTCCCAGGGAAAGCGAGTCCGGATCGACGGACTCGGAGTCCGCCGAACCCCCTAACTCACCTTTGAGTCGCCTAGCCCGCGGCCGGCCGCGCGGAACCCTCCTTAAAGGTGAGTTCCGCGCGGTGGGTTGTTACTTGGCGGAGCTGTGGCGCTCGGCGACCGCGTCCCAGTTGACCGTGTTCCACCACGCCGCGATGTAGTCCGGGCGCTTGTTCTGGTAGTTGAGGTAGTACGCGTGCTCCCAGACGTCGAGTCCGAGGACCGGCGTCTTGCCGTCGATGAGTGGTGAGTCCTGGTTCGGGAGGTTCGTAACCGCGAGCTTGCCGGCATCGACAACGAGCCACGCCCAGCCGGAGCCGAACTGGGCGACCGCAGCGCCGGTGAACTTCTCCTGGAACTCCTTGAAGGACCCGAACGAGTCATCGATCGCGGCCGCGAGGTCCCCGGAGGGCTCGCCTCCGCCATCCGAACCCATGACGGTCCAGAACAGCGAGTGGTTCGAGTGGCCACCACCGTGGTTCTTTACCGCTCCCTGGATATCGGCGGGGACGTTCGAGAAGTTGCGGAGCAGGTCGTCAACGTTCTCGGTGTAGAGGTCGTCGTGACCTTCGAGAGCGGCGTTCAGCTTGTCGATGTAGGTCTGGTGATGCTTGGTGTGGTGGATCTCCATCGTCTTGGCGTCGATGTGCGGCTCGAGCGCCGAGTAGTCGTAGGGCAGGTCCGGAAGCGTGTATTTCCCAGCCATGCCGGCTCCTTTCGGTAGGGGGCTTGCTTACTAGATGCAACCACGCCCCTCCAAGACATCTTCCGGGGCATGTTCCTCAGTTTCAGACTACCCGCGGGGTGAGTCCCGTACTCATGGTGGCCCTCGGAGCTCCGTTCCTGTAGGAATCCCAGCTCGACGATCTGTACTCGTCTCCGCTGGCCACGAACCTCCTCGATCAGAGGCGCAAGGAACTTGAGGCCGACGCCGCGGCCACCGCGGCGCGCAAGCGCGTCGAGCGGGCCGAGACTGAGGTAGCGAGGCTCACCCGGCGGATCGAGTCGCTCGACTGAGACCTCGATTGAGTAGCCTTCGGCTATGGAGAAGTCGGGTGCGATCCTCGAAGGTTCGGGGCTGCGACTGCATCGCGGTGGGCGCTTGGTGCTGGATGGGATCGATGTCTCGTTCCGGGCCGGGACCGTAGCCGCCGTGGTCGGTCCGTCGGGCGCCGGCAAGACATCCCTGCTGCGATGCCTCAATCGTCTGGAGCAGCCTGAAGCGGGGACGGTGAGCCTCGACGGGACGGATATCAGGGAGATACCGCCGACCGAGTTGAGACGGAGGGTCGGGATGATCTTCCAGACGCCCGTCCTCTTTCCCGGCGGGGTGCGCAGCAATCTTTGCTACGGACTCGAAGGTGTAGCCGAGGAGGTGTTGCTCGAGGCGTTGGCCGCCGCCGGGCTGGCCGAGTCCTTCCTCAACCGTGATTCGACCGCCCTTTCGGTCGGGCAGGCTCAGCGGGTCTCGATAGCCCGAGCGTTGGTGCGATCGCCCGAGATGCTCCTCATGGACGAGCCGACCTCTGCCCTCGACAAAGATGCGGCCGGAAGGATCGAGGCTCTGGTGTCGAGTCTCGCCGAACGGGGGCCTGGGGTGGTGGTCGTCACCCACGATCTCGAACAGGCCGAACGGATGGCGGAGTGCGCGGTTCTGATCGTGGACGGAGTCAAATATGCCGAGGGAACCGTCGACGAGGTCAGGGGTTCGTGGCCGAAGGAGAGAGCATGAAAGCCGTCCTCGTTTCGCTCGTGCTGGTCGCCATAGCCATCGGTATCTCGATCCGCGCCCGGCTCGGGGTCGAGAAGGATCTGATCGTTGCGACCATCAGGGCGCTCATCCAGCTCGCGATCGTCGCGGCGGTCATCGACTTCGTCTTCGATCACCTGGGCCTCTCGGGGTTGGTGCTGATCGTGATGCTCGGAGCCGCGGCCTGGACCTCGGCGCGCCGGATGAAGGGAGTCCCGTCCGCGCTCTGGCTCGCCGCGGCGGCTATCGGTATGAGCGCGGGCTTGGGGTTGGTGATCTTGTTCGGAGCGCGCGCCTTTGAGTTCGAGCCTCGGTTCCTCATCCCGATCGGAGGCATGTTGATCGGCAACTGCATGACTGCGGTGTCTGTCACCGGCGCCCGGCTGCGCGATGAGTTGATCGACAAGTCCCTCGAGGTCGAAGCGCGGCTCGCGCTCGGCGTTTCGGCGAAGGATGCGCTTCGTCCCTACACCCGCCGGAGCACCACGAGCGGGCTCATCCCGGTGATCGATTCGACGAAGAACTCCGGGCTGATCTTCCTGCCCGGAGCGTTCGTGGGGATGATTATCGGAGGCGCGCCGCCCCGTGAAGCTGCCGAGGTTCAGCTGGTAGTCCTGTTCATGCTTCTCGGCGCGGTCGCAACCGCCGGGATGGTGACCACCTACCTCGTCGCCCGCCGTTTCGTGGGAGAAGGCGAGCGCCTCGTTCTTCCGATGCCCGAGAAAGAGGCTTAGTCGCGCGTCCAAGTAGGCTGCGGAACCTTGTCCATCCTTCTTCCGGTTCCCCCCGATCGACGTTTGCGCCGCCTGGGCCAGCTCTATCCGGGCCTCGCCATCTATGGGTTCAGCACCGCGCTACTGGTAAGAGCGAACCTCGGGCTCAATCCCTGGGACGTGTTCCACCAAGGAGTCGCCCTCCGTAGCGGTTTCAGCCTGGGGATGGTCACGATCGCAACTTCCGCGGTCGTGCTGTTGCTGTGGATCCCGATCCGGCAGAGACTCGGTGTGGGAACCATCAGCAACGGGATCCTGATCGGCGTGTTCGTGGATCTCTCCCTGCACTTACTTCCGACCCCGAACGACGTCGCCCTCCGGGTGGGCTTCCTGATCGCCGGCATCCTCCTGAACGGTTTCGCTACCG
>JAENWQ010000091.1 GCA_016649855.1 Actinomycetota bacterium
CGAGGGATCGCTGCTGGTAGCGACGGAAGGCAGGGTTGCGGTGTGGCGGCAGCTTGCCGCACAGCTGGTCCATTTCTTCGCCCTCATGCTGTGGGTGGCAGGAGCACTCGCCTTCGTGGCGAACCTGCCCCAGCTAGGGGTCGCCATCTTCGCCGTCATAGTGGTGAATGCCCTCTTTGCCTTCGTGCAGGAGTATCGGGCCGAGCGTGCAGCGGAACGTTTGCGCGATCTGCTGCCTCTCACGGTCACGGTGATACGCGACGGTGCCCACGTTGACGTCGACGCCGCCGAGGTGGTAGTGGGCGACACCGTTGTGCTGGCAGGAGGAGATCGTGTCCCTGCCGACATGCGAGCGGTCGAGGCTCACTCACTGATGCTCGCCACGTCGACCCTCACGGGCGAAAGCGTGCCTTCGGCTATCTCGTCTAACCAAACACTGTTCGCAGGGACCTTCGTCACAGAAGGAGAGGGCATCGGCATAGTCACGGCAACGGGAGCGTCGACGCGGTTGGCGGGGATCGCGGCGCTGACGAGAGGCATCCGGAGGCCCAAGCCCCCACTCGCGCTCGAGCTTCATCGCGTAGTGCGCACGATCGCAATCATCGCCGTCGGGGTCGGGGTGGCGTTCTTCGCAGTATCGCTGTTGCTGGGTACGAAGCCGAACGAGGGCTTCGTCTTCGCCATCGGGGTGACCGTGGCGCTCGTGCCGGAGGGGTTGCTTCCGACCGTGACGCTGTCACTTGCCATCGGGGCCCAACGTATGGCGCATCGCCATGCGCTCGTCAGACGGTTGGAGGCGGTCGAAACCCTCGGTTCCACCACCTTCATCTGCACCGACAAGACGGGCACGCTGACGCTCAATCAGATGTCTGTCGTGGAGGCTTGGACTCCCTACGGTAAGGCTCGGGTGCACGGCGTCGGGTACGAACCAGAGGGCGACGTCGAGATCGACGACGGGGCTCGTGAGGCGATGGCAGACGTGGCCGTGACCGCGGCGAGATGCTCGACCGGCCATGCCGTTTTGCGCGACGGAAGCTGGGTCGCACAAGGTGATCCGATGGAAGCTGCTCTCGATGTCTTCACACGCCGGATGGATCTCGACGTTGCGGAGGATCGCGCCCGCCGTCCCGAGAGACGCCGTTTCCCTTTCGATCCGAGAAGACGGCGGATGTCCCTTGCGGTGGAGGACGAGCTGCTCGTCAAGGGTGCGCCTGAGGCGGTGTTGCCGCTCTGCCGCGAAGATCTCGGCGTCGCCGCGCTGGAGGACATGACCGGTCGCGGTCTGCGCGTGCTCGCGGTGGCAAGCCGTGAGTTGGGGGCAAGCGCTCCTCTACCATCATCGGGCGAGGAGGCGGAAACACATCTGGAGCTCCTGGGACTGATCGGTCTTGAGGATCCGCCTCGCTCCGGTGCCGCCGATGCGGTCGCCGCCACCAGGAGAGCGGGGATCCACATCGCGATGGTCACCGGAGACCATCCCTTAACGGCAGCGGCCATCGCCCGAGTCGATCCCGAAGACAAATTGCGTATCGCCCGCGCTCTGCGGGCGCGAGGTCACGTCCTCGCCATGACGGGTGACGGCGTGAACGACGGCCCGGCCCTGCAGGAGGCCGACATCGGAGTCGCGATGGGCCGTTCGGGAACGGACGTGGCACGCAAGGCCGCGGATCTGGTGCTCTTGGACGACGACTTCGCCACGATCGTCGGTGCCGTAGAGCAGGGACGGGCGATCTTCTCCAATGCCAGGCGCTTTCTCACCTACCATCTCACCGACAACGTCGCCGAACTAACCCCGTTTCTCGTGTGGGCGCTCTCGGGCGGACGCTTTCCGCTGGCTTTGGGTGTGCTGCAGATCCTTGCCCTCGATATAGGGACCGACACCCTCTCGGCGGTCGCACTTGGGGCGGAGCTACCGAGTGAGAACGCGCTCATGACCCGACCCGCGCGCGGGCGCATGCTCAATGCCCCCGTGGCGAAACGAGCTTTCGCCCTGATGGGACCCGTAGAGGCCTTCATGGGCATGACCGCGTTCGTCGTTTCGCTCATGGCATCCGGGTGGCATCCGGGTGAGTCGTTCCCGAAGGGAGCGGCGCTTGCGACCGCTTCCGGCGCCACATTCGCGGCGGTGGTCATCGGCCAGACGGCCAACGGGTTCGCGTGTCGGAGCACGACCCGGTGGCCGGGCTCGCTCGGATGGTTCTCGAACCGCCTCTTGGTTGGGGGGGCATCGATCGAGCTTGCGATAACCGCGGGCTTTCTGTTCGTTCCGCCCATCGCCAGGGTGTTGGGACACTCACCTCCCTCGGTGATGGGTTGGGCAGTGGCGCTGGCGGCGGCGCCGGCGGTGATCCTCACCGACGCCGCGTACAAGGCAGTTCTCCGTAGGAGAAGACGGGCAGAGCGATCCGGTGGAACTCGATAGCTCAGGGGCATTGCTCGTCCCAGGCGTGCCGAACGGACTGCATCGTTAGGGCCTTTCGCCCCTGTTGTCGGCCGGATGTTGGAAGTAGAAGTAGGGAGAGCCGTCGAGAGGTCGAGACGAGAGAAGGAGCGTGGGAACGATGGCACTTGTCGAGCAGTTGCCGGCGGAGGTCTACCTGAAGGAACGGCACATCCGTTTCGAGGTGGCTCTGCACAGGAGCGTGTACACGGCTAAGTCGGAGGCCAATGCACTCGGTCTCCCGGTCGCGTACGTCTTGAAGGTCGTCGTGCTCCGTCTCGAGGACGCCTACGCGATGGCGGTCGTGCCGGCCTCTCGCAGGATCGACATGAACCTCGTGACGGGAGTCATCCCCGAGAGTGTGCGCCTCGCGACCGAGGATGAGATCGCCTCGAGGTTCCCCGGATTCGAGTTGGGAGCCCTGCCGCCGCTACCGGGTCTTCTCGGCGTGAGGGCGTTCGTGGATCCCACCGTCTTCGATCACCACGAGGTTGCCTTCGCGGATGGCAGACAGACCGAATCGATCATCGCGAGTCCGCGGGAGCTGTTCTGGGGTCAAGACGTGTTCGTCGCACCGATCTCACGGAAGCCCGAGGTGTGGGGACCGTGGGAGCTAGAAGGCGACGCTATCGATCTCGGGTAAGCGAATGCTTCGCCCCAAAGCCATTCTTCCCAAGTGACGAGGGCCGTGCGGCCCTAACGGGGCAAGAAGCTCCCGCCCACGCTGACGGTAGAGAAAGGAGAATGGTCATGCGCATCCTTTACGCAATGGATGGGTCGCCTCAATCTCGTCATGGGGAAATGCTCGCCGCATCTCTGTTCGATCGAGAAGGGGTTCAGATCGATGTCTTCACGGTGGAGCCTGAGATCGCGGTCGACGCGGTCATGGCCGGGGCTGGGTACCAGATGTCGGGGTTGGATGTGCCGGTGTTCGACGCTGAGACGGTGGCGAAGGAGGCGGCCGAGAGGCTCGCGGATGAGGGTTTTACGACATCGTGGGGCTCATCGAAGGGGGCTCCTGCTCACGAGATCCTCAGCAGGGTCACCGGAGGTTCCTATGACCTCATCGTCATGGGCGGGTCCCACACAACCTGGATGGGCAACGTTCTACTTGGCAGTGTGAGCATGCACGTACTGCACGAATCTCCGATATCGGTACTTATCGCCCATGCTGCTCCGACGGGAAGCGGAAAAGTTCTCGTTGGAGTGGACGGATCGAAGGGCAACTTCGCGGCACTGGACGTGATCACCGACGTTCTCGACAGATCGCGATGCGTGATCGAGTTCGCAACCGTCGTCGGCCACCCATGGGTGCCATCGGCCGTTCCTCAGGCAGGCTTCTACGTTGGACAAGTTACCGCTGAGGAACGGTTGGAGGAGGAGCAGCGCATCGAGCGAGGGCGAGAACTTGTCGAGAGGTGCACCGCACCCCTGCGACAAGGGGGTTTCGAGGTGCAGGGAATCGTGTTGATCGGGAAACCGGGCCCGGAGCTGCTGAAAGAGGCGGACAGTATCGGTGCCGATCTAGTGGTTGTGGGTTCTCGTGGTTTGGGAGCCATGCGGAGAACACTGCTCGGTTCTGTAAGCGACCAGGTCGTTCGCCATGCTCCGGCAACCCTCGTGGCTCGAGCCGGATGAAGCCGGAAGGCCCCACCCGGCCTCTTCGTATTCCTCATGCATCCGCTACCAATGGCCCGGGGTAGAGGGGTCCGACCGGCCCTACTTCCCACCCACGCTCCCTGCAACGCTTGGCTCCTGAAGAGGGGATCCGAGGAGAAGACGATGGCTGACACGATGGTTCAGGATGTGATGACACATCTGGCCGTCATGCTTTACCCGAACGAAACGATCTACGAGGCGGTCCGGCGCCTGGCTCGCAACGGCATCAGCGGCGCCCCGGTTGTGGAGGCCGGAAAGGTCGTGGGGATCGTGTCGGAATCCGATCTGATCCACGCGCTCATGCCGCCGACGCGCCACGATCGTGGCGCATCTGTCCTCGACGTCCTGTCGGCGATCGGACGAGCTCAGCCCCGGACCCATCACGGCAAGAAGACAGTGGCCGATGTGATGAGCACCATCGTCTTCGAGGTGGCCCCCGCCTCAAGCATCTGGAAGGCCGCCTCCATCATGGAGCGCAAGGGGATCAAAAGGCTCCCAGTGGTAGACGATGATGGATACCTCGTGGGGATCATCTCGAGGGCCGACGTTGTGAAAGCGATGGCGCGGGGCGACGAGGAGTTGCGAGCCGAGGTCATCGAGACGATCGGTGTCCTTGGCGAGGACACCGTCGATGGCCTCGAAGTGACGGTGGATGAAGGCGTGGCCACGATCACGGGTCACGCCGATCGCAAGCCAACTCGAGCGCTGGCGCTCGAGTTGGCCTCGAGGACCCCAGGGATCGTTCGCGTGATCGACGATCTCGATCACAGCATCGATGATTCGCAATCCAAGGAACCACCCCCGGAGAGCGGGCCCAAGGATCAAACCCTGGACCGGCATCCGGAGGAGGTCGTGCATAGGGGAGCGAGATGAGCATCGATCCGGGGCAAGAGGAGGTCGTGGAGTCCACGGCACCGGCGGAGAGGAAACACGACGTTCTTGTCGTGTCCGAAAGCCCTGAGTTCGTGGCCGAAGCGCACAAGGCGTTGAGGCCATCGGGCGCTCGAGTGATCGCGTGTCTGGGACCGGCGCAAGCGCCGTGCTACCTAGACGACGAAGGCAGCTGCCCTCTGGCGGGGCACTGCGCCGTCGTCCTCGTGGACTCGCCGCCCTCTGGTGTCTTCACCTGCCACTCTCTGCAGGTTCAGGCAGGGGCCTATGCGGAACGGCTCCAACGTGCTCACCCCAAAACCCTCGTCCTGCTGGCGGGAGCGCCGGTTGGTACGAGTGGTCCCACCGGAGAAGTGGCCCAGGTTGCGGATCGCGATAGCGGTCTGGACATCGTCAGATCGCTTCTCAGCGAGCGCGGTCTGGTGCGAGCGGTGGCCGACGGGGTCGATGTGGACGGACACTTCCGTCTAACGTCCTCCCGACCGGCCGAAGTCACGGCAGAATAGGCGGTGTGGAGGTCCGTGCGGGAAGACAGCTCAGCGCCCTGGTCGAAGCCGGGATGGTCCTGGCGTCCGAGCTCGATCTCGACGCCCTCCTCCAACGCATAGCGGATCTATCTCGCGAGGTCGTGGGGGCCTCTTATGCAGCCGTAGGCGTGGTTGGGACGGACGGCCAACTTGCCCGCTTCGTCTATTCCGGCATCGATCAGGAAACCGCAGACCAGATCGGAGAACTGCCGAGTGGGCGCGGGGTGCTGGGGGCCTTGCTGGAGCAGAATCGCCCGCTTCGTCTGCGTGAGATCTCGGATCATCCTCGAACCTACGGGTTCCCCAAGCACCATCCCCCAATGCACACCTTTCTTGGTGTTCCGATCATCGTGCGCGGCACCGTGTTTGGACGGCTCTACCTGACGGAGAAACATGGAAGCGATGAGTTCACTAAAGACGACGAACGGATCGCGATGACTCTGGCCGCTCAGGCTGGTGTTGCGATCGAGAACGCTCGTCTCTACGACGAGATCCAGAACCGAGGCGACCAACTCGCTCGCAGGATGAAGCAACTCTCGTCGGTGGAGAGGGTGGGCAACCTTCTCATCCAAGGCGGGGCGATAGACGAGGTTCTTCGTTCGGCTGTTGTGGAGGCTCTCATCCTCACCGGCGCAAGCCGTGGGACGTTGCTCTTGCTCGACGGATCGTCTCAGGAATTGATCGTGAATCAGATGGTTGGCGCTGGGTCGCCGGAGGATGTCCTTGGAGTGAGACTTCCGATGGGGAGCTCCAAGGCGCATGCGGTGCTCTCTCGCAGGAAGGGAGAGGCCGTCGACGATCTCTCTGCCGATCCTGAGGTGCATGCAGAAACCATCCACCGGCTCGGAGATCCGCGGTCGGGAGCCTTCGTTCCGCTGCTCATCGGCTCCCGGGAGATAGGTGCGTTGGCCGTCTACGACAAAGGTGACGATGACTCATTCTCCGCGGACGATCTCGCCATCCTTCAGATCCTCGCCAACCAAGCCGCGATCGCTCTCGAGAACGCGCGGTTGACTGAGGCACTACGGGATCTTGCGGTTCTCGAGGAGCGGGAACGGATCGCCAAAGAACTCCATGACGGGGTGATCCAATCCATCTATTCGGTGGGGCTCTCCTTACAAGGGTCGACGTCGATGATGACCCGAGACCCCGCTCTCGCCGCGGAGCGGATAGAGCAAGCCATCTCGGAGCTCGACAACGTCGTGAGGGATGTGCGTAGCTACATATTCGAGCTTCGCCCTCACGTGGTCGAAGAGAAGGGCCTCGACGAAGCGATCTTGGAACTCCTCAGGGATCTAGAGGTCAACACCCTCGCCGGCACCAGTGTTGATATCGCCCCGGGTATCCTTGAGGATCTCAATGAGGAGCAGCAGCGTCATCTGATACAGATAGTCCGGGAGGCTCTGTCGAATATCGCCAGGCATGGGCAGGCGTCCGAGGTCGGGCTTGCGGCTAGCCGGGAAGACGGCGAACTCACCATAGCGATCACCGACAACGGGATCGGTTTCGACCCAGAGGAAGTGAAGAGGGGGAATGGTCTCACGAATATCGAGCAACGCGCCCGGCAGCTTGGGGGGGCCATCGAGATGAAGCCACGTGATCCGAAAGGCATGGCATTCGTTATCCGTATCCCCATGGGAACGGACGTCTCATGACGACACCACTGCGAGTGATCTTGGTGGATGATCACGAGATCGTCAGACAGGGACTCCGCGCCTTGCTCGAAGGCGAACAAGACATCGAAGTGGTTGGCGAAGCCGACTCAGGAAAGTCTGCCGTCGAGTTCGTTCGCATCCATAACCCTGACGTGGTCGTTATGGATGTGCGGATGCCGGAAGGGAGCGGCGTGGAGGCTTGTCGCGATATCCGCGCTGAGTACCCCGATATGCAGGTAATCATGCTTACGTCGTTCTCCGACGACGAGGCTCTTTTCAATTCGATCATGGCCGGCGCCGCAGGATTCGTGCTCAAACAGATTCGAGGTCATGATCTCGTGGAGGCCATCCGTAAGGTGGGCGCAGGCCAGTCCCTACTGGATCCCGGCGTCACCAAACGGGTCCTCGAACGACTTCGGAAGGCGAAGTTCGAGGAGAAGGACGCCAAGCTGGCGCGGCTCTCGCCGCAGGAGGAACGCATACTCGACATGGTCGGCGAAGGACTTACCAACAAAGAGATCGCCGAACGGATCCATCTATCCGATAAGACGGTCAAGAACTACGTCTCGACGATCCTTCAGAAGCTGGAGGTAGCTCGCCGGGCCGAAGCTGCCTCGTATGTCGCACGGGTGCGAGCCGAAGAGACATCTCAGCATCACTCCACGGAGTAGCGCCACCTCTCCAACATGCCGAGAGACGATCTGCGATTGTGACCATCGGTCCCCCCGCGACGTGACTTTCGGCACTCCCGCGTCCTGCTTCTCCGGGCTCGAATGGGGACGTAACGGCAGACACTCAACGCGTGCAGGAGGGGTCGGTATGGTTTCGATGGCAGATACACCCCATGGGCCATGGTGGTGCAGGAAGCCGTAAGAGTGGAGGAGCGATGGCCGGTTCATGTGCGGTTATAGGCGGGGGCATCCTCGGGAGCGCCATCGCGTTCGAGCTGCAAGGAAGTGGTGTCGAAACGGTCCTGGTTGAGCGCGACATGGAAGCCCAGGGAGCGTCGGCTTTCTCCTTCGCGTCGCTGAGCGCTTTCGGCGAGCCGCAACGCGATGTCTATCTCCTCAAAGCCCAAGGGATGATCGGATGGCGCCAGTGGACGAAATCGTTCGGGGATGCTCTCGGCGTGCGTTGGGATGGCGAGATCCGTTGGGCAGAGAACGCCGAAGCAGCCAAGCAGCTCGATGCCCAGATCGAAGGAGCGCTCAGTCGCGGCTATCCGGTCCAGAGGATGTCGAGAACGGCGATCATCCAACGCTTGCCGGCCGTTCAACCGGGAGAGGTCTCAGCCGCGTCGTACGCCTCAGCCGATGGGCAGGCGGATCCCGTGCGTACCATGAAGGTTCTTAGATCTGCGTTCTTGAAACAGGGAGGCAAGCTTCTTGTCGGCAAGGCGACGTTGATCCTGACGGAGGACAAGGTCGCGGTAGGTGTGGGTGAAGATCGCATCGATCCTGAGCGGGTTGTGGTGGCCGCCGGGGCGGAGACGGCAGCGTTGCTCGATCGTTTCGGGTGGGACACTCCGATGGACCCAAGCCCTGGGCTTCTCGTGGTGACGAGCCCCGTCCAACCGACCCTGGTGGGAGCGGTCTACGTCTTTCCCGAGCAGGGACCTGGGGTACACCTCCGCCAGCTTCCGGATGGTCGGCTCCTCATCGGTGAGGAGAGCCAAGAACAGGTTGCCAAGGAACCGACCATGGACCATGCCGAGCGACTACTCCACCAGGCGGTCCTGTCCATACCGGCCCTTCGAGGTGCTGACATCGATCACTTCACGGTCGAGTGGAGACCGATGCCGCGCGACGGGATGCCCATCGTCGGACCCTTGCCCGGTCTGGGCGCCGTCTATGTCGTTACGGCCCACTCCGGAGTGACGATCGCCCCAGCTCTCGGCCGGCTGGTCGCGCAGGAGATCGCCGGTCGGGAGCAGGCCCCGCTTCTCGAGGCCTTTCGGCCCGGGCGTTTCGGCGCCCATCAGGCGGAGGCCGACATGGATATCGAAGAGATCTTTACGGCTCCGCCCGAGTCCTTCCTGGGCTAGTGCACCTCCGCGCAAATAACCGTGACACCAGAGCGCCCCTGCATCGACGATGGCTGCGTTGATTGTCGCGCACGTACTCCCCGGTACGCACGACTCCTCGCGCCTTGCCCTCGCCACGCAGTGGCGCTCTGGATGTTGACGCTACTTACGCGAAGGTGCACTAGTTCCCGGTGGCCAGATGGCCCCACCCAAAGGGGGCCATGTGCCCCCACGAAGAAGTGCCCTAGGGCACTAAGAACAGCGCCGCTCCTTGAGAAGAATGTATTCAAGAGTCGATGATCCCCCAATGGGGGGACA
>JAENWQ010000261.1 GCA_016649855.1 Actinomycetota bacterium
CAGCTCCAACGAAGAGGGACAGATAGACGGAGTGCGGATCGTTGGTGGTGTCGAAACCCTGCACCGAGGCATCCTCCGGGGGCCGGTGCGACCACCAGTCCACCGCGAAAGAGTTGGGGCCGTGCCCGAGCACGGGATGGTCGAGTCCCGCATCCCAGGCGCCCTCCCACCACCCCGACCGAAGCTGCACGGTTTCGGCGATCGGCGCGGAACCCGGCGACACGATCCCCCAGATCACGGCCCCCGCCGCGACCACGGCGATCAGCGCGGCGGCCGCCATCCCCAGCCAGCGCGCCCCGGGGATCCGGTCGCGTAGCTCGAAGCCCAGGTACACCGCTCCGGCGCCGAGAGCCGCCGCCCACCCTCCCTGACTGAACGAAAGGATCAGCCCGCCGAGGATCAGGGCCGAGAACAACATGGCCAAATAATCCGTACGGTCCTCCATCCAGAGCGCCGCTGCAACGGGCAGGGTCATCGCGAGGAACCCGCCGATGAAGTTCGTGTTGCCCAGCGTGGACGTTACCGACGCTTCCCCTCCGAACTGGTTGGCCCAATCAAAGATGTCGATGCCGAAATACTGGGAGGTGGCGTAGGCGCCGGCGACGGCACCGGCCAGCGCGAACCAGTAGGCGACGTCACCGGCACGCCCCGCGAAGGTGGTCGCGATCAAGACCCCGAGCCCAACCGCGAGCGCGTAGGGGATCAAGCCCTGGAAGCGCTGATACTCACCGAACAGCGCCCAGCCCCGGTAGGGAGACAACACAGTTGCGAGCAGTAACGGCGTCAGGAACACGATCGCCGGGCGCGCGATCGTGCGTAAACCGGCCGGCTGATAGCCCTGCAGCATCTCGATTACCAGCAGAGCCGCTCCCACACCGACCACCGCCATCAACAAAGCCAGCTTCGGGACGTTGAACGGATCGTTCGTGAACCTGAGGAAGATCAGCGGAACCCCGGCAACCCCAACGAGAACCGCGATGCCCCGAAAGTGGGCAGCTCTGTCCCGGATAAGAGTCCCGCCCGACTCCAGAAAGGTAGCCATCAGGCGGGGACACTACCGTGCAGATTGCTTCTCCAACAGCGAGGTGTACAACGCCCGGATGTCCGCGACGAGACGATCCTTGGTGAACCGGTCGCGCACGAACGCCCTCCCCTGTTCACCCATCCGCGTGGCCGCGGCACGATCAGACAGGATGCCCTGCAGTGCGGCCGCCACTGCTGCCGCATCACCAGGCGGGACGAGCGATCCGCTGATCCAGTTCCGAACGACCGCCCGCACTCCGCCTACATCCGTCGATACCACCGGCTTCCCGCACGCGTGAGCCTCGATGAGCGACACCGGCGTCCCCTCGTTCCGGCTCGTCAAGGCCACGACATCCAGATCCGCGATCGCGGCGGGAACATCGAGCCACCAACCGATCAGGTGGACCCGACCCGAGATTCCGAGTGAGTCGGAGCGGGAGACGATCTCGTCCCGCATCTCGCCGTCCCCGAGGACCGCCAGATGTACGCCGTCGAGGCGCGCCAGGGCTTCGAGCAGGGTCGCGTGGTCCTTGATAGGGGCAAGCCTCCCCAGAACACCGACAAGGGGCACCTCCTCGGCGAGCCCGATACGTTCCCGCAAGGCACCGCTCGGCCCCTCGACCGCGAGCATCGGAGCGAGATCGAAGCCGAGCTGGATCACGTGCCATCGATCTTCGTCCCCGATCCCCAACGCGAGGAGATCGTCCCGGATCTCCTTGCTTACCGCGACGAGTGCATCGGTCCGGCGCGCGAGACGCCTCTCTATCTCTAAGAACGTTCTCTGGATGGGTTTGTTGAAGTAGCCCTCGAGGACGTGGCCGTGGAAGGTGTGGACGAGCTTGGGGCGACGGCGTGAACGCAGCGCCGCTCCACGCGCCAACGTCCCCGCTTTGGCCATGTGGGTGTGGACGATGTCGTATCCGCCGGCATCGATCCGCGTCCGCAGCCACCGGAACGCAGTCAGGTCGCGGAGCGGCGAGATCGACCGAGACAGAGGGGCGCGCTCGACGACCACGTCGGGGTCCGACAACTCGCCTTCCCCTGGCTCCGAGGTTCCGGCCACGAGGTCGGTCTCGTACTCAGGCCACAGCTCCCGCGTCAACATCAACGCCTGACGCGCGGGCCCCCCGATGTTGAGGCGGGTTATGACGCGGAGGACCCTTCGTCTCAACTCTTGATACCCACGGCACACCAGAAAGGAGCGTTCTCAGAGAATCTGATATCGACCAGATCTGCCGACCGCATCATGATCTCGATCTCATCTCGTCGGAAACGGCGTTCCAGCCGCGTTCCGAACCGATCGAGCGCGTCCGTTCTCATGGTGTAGAAGCTCCGACGTCTGTAGTAGGACAGAGGGAACCACTCAACATCTCTCCTCTTCTCCATCAATCGCGCTATCCGAGACAGCGGCAGATAAATGAAAGCAGCAATCATCCCGCTGACCCCCAGGCGTAACCAGAAGGGAGCGCGGCTGATGACCCTCCTCACCAGGTCGGAGATCCGCCACAGGGCCCTGAACCACAGGGGCCGGTTGTCGAATGCGTAGTAGA
>JAENWQ010000175.1 GCA_016649855.1 Actinomycetota bacterium
CGTCCGAGGTGACTTTCTTCTCGAGTGGTTCCGACCCTCCCGAGAGCGCTATCAATGTGACCTCGGCTTCCGGCTGCGGCTCTCCGGTCGACTGGTTGATCACGACGCCTTTGATGATCCCGGTCGTCACAGCCGAGCCGGCTCCGGGGAAGACGAGCAGGATGAACGGAACGATCGCTGCGGCTAGCCCGGCGCGCCGCACTGGGCACACGCCTTCCCGGGCTGTCTCAGCGAGCCGCAGGACGGACACGTCATCTTCGTCTTGAGGGCCGAGATCTCCGTTTCTAGCTCCTGATCCACATCGGGAGCGCCGCCGAGCCCGTCGAGCTCGATGAGCGCCTCGAGTGCTTCTGCTTCGTACTCGGCCCGCAACGAATCGAAGTCCGCCTCCGACATCTTGCCGATGCTTCGTTCTTCCTCGATGTCGATCAGCGCGGTCAACGCGGCGCGCTTCTTCTCTTCGGCATCCTCCGCCCGCATCGAGGTCGATGGGATGTCTCGCCGGGGTCCCGACCGCAATGGGCTGAGGACGTACGCGAACATCGCCAGCGCGGCCAGGGAAACGATCGCGGCCTCGATCATGTCTCCTCCCTAAGGCGGTCGAGCTCTCTCTGAACCCGAGCGTGTTCGGCGCCGCTCAATGCCGGGACGCCCGGTTCGCCGTCCCGGCGCCTTCGCCTGGTCCATCTGGCCATGAGGAACAGCGCCACCGCGGCGCCCAGAGCCACCAGCAGCGCGGGGAGGATCCGCGCTATCGGGCTCGACGGGGTAGCGAGTATCTCCTCGCCCCGTTCGGCAACCAGCGCGTCGATGATCTCGTCGCTGTTCATCCCGCTCTCGGCCATCTCGAGGATCTCGCGCCGCATATCGTCACCGGCAGAAGAGGGACAGTCGTGAAGGGTTACCCCGGGGCAGAAGGGAGAGATGATCTCCTGCGCGACGTGCGCGGCAACGTCCTGGGGATCCGCCAGCGCGGGCGGCACCACGAGCACGAGCGAGAGCGCGACCGCGATGATGAGCGCCGAGGTTCTCCCGATCATGGCGCGACCACGACCTTCTCCGGCGCAGGTTTCCGCACCCCGGCGCGGACCGCCACCGGCTTTTCGTTCGAGAGGAGCACGCCCATCCCGGCGAGCATCACAAGAGCCCCCACCCAGATCCACCAGGTCAGAGGATTGACGAAGGCGCGCACCGCCGCGGTCCCGTCCTGGTCGAACGACGAGACGACGACGTAGAGATCCTCCACCGGGGTGGTCCTGATCGCGACCTCCGACTGTGGCTGCTCCTGGGCGAAATGGAAGTTGCGTTGCGGCCTCAGAGTCGTGATGTAGTTGCCGCCGCGGGCCACCGACAGCTCGGCCTCGTTGATGTCCTTCTCATCGGTCTGTCCCTGGTTAAGCGCCTCGTACGTGAGGGTGTACTCGCCGATCGTCATCGACTCTCCGACCGCGAGGAGCTCCTGAGATTCGGAGCGGAACGCCGACCCCGAGAGGCCGATGACGATGAGGATCACCCCGAGATGCACCACGTATCCGCCGTACCTCCGGCGGTTGCGGAGCAGCGTTCGCAATAGGGCGCTATCCCAGCGAGCCCCGGCCGCGCGGTGGGTTCTGCTGCCCCTGACGAACTCCGAGCCGATCGCGACCGCGGTGAACGCGCACAGGGAGAACGCGAGGAGCGCTCCCGTGCTCCTGACGCCAACGACGGCCAGGACGATCGCGGTGAGGGTTCCCGACATCAGCGGCACGCGCACGATGCGAGTGAGCGAGCCCTTGCTCATGCGCCTCCACGAGATGAGCGGCCCGATGCCGGTGAGACCGACGATCGCGAGGCCGACGGGGATGAAGACGGAGTTGAAGAATGGGGGCCCAACCGTGAGCCGAACACCGGTGGTCGCCTCCGCGACGACCGGATAGATCGTCCCCCACAGGACCGTGAGCGCCGCCGCGACGAACAGGACGTTGTTTAGAAGGAATGCAGATTCCCGGGAGATGAGGGAGTCGAAGCGGTTCTCGCTCCGCAGTTTCTCGTAGCGCGCTGCGACCACCCCGAGGCTCCCGAGGAGCATGAAGCCCAGGAACGGCAAGAACCACTTTCCCGTGCTCCCCTCGGTGAATGTATGGATGCTCGACAGGATCCCGGAGCGCGTGAGGAACGTGCCGAACACCGCCAGAACGTAAGTGAGCAGGATCAGGACGACGTTCCAAACCTTGAACATGCGTCGCTTCTCCTGGATGACCACCGAGTGGAGGAACGCGGTGGCGGTGAGCCACGGCATGAACGATGCGTTCTCCACGGGATCCCAAGCCCAGTAGCCGCCCCATCCCAACTCGGTGTACGCCCACGCGCCACCGAGAACGATCCCGATCGACAGCGCGCTCCACGCGAACAGCGTCCACCGCCGCGTCGCTTTCAGCCACGAGTCGTCGAGGTGCCCCGAGAACAAAGCGGCCATCGCGAACGCGAACGGGATCGAGAAACCGACGAAGCCCGTGTAGAGGAGAGGTGGGTGCATGACCATGCCCGGCGATTGGAGCAAGGGGTTCAGTCCCACCCCGTCCAGCGGGACATCGGCAAGGCGCGTGAACGGGTTCGCCGGCATGACCAGCAACGCGAGGAAGAACACCGCGATCCCGGCGAGCACGGCCCCCGCCCACCCCACCAAGCGCGTCGTCCGCGCGTCCACCCTCACGAGCGCGATCGCCGCGAACGTCGTGAGCAGCAGGGTCCAGAACAGGAGCGACCCCTCCATGCCACCCCACAGTGCCGTGACCGTGTACGCGGGCGAGAGAGAACGCGACGAATAGCGGCTCACGTAGTCCAGCGAGAAATCGTGGGCGTATAGGGCGCTCACCAGGCTCACCACCGCGAGCCCGACGAACACGGCGGAGCCGGTGGTCGCCCGGACCCCGGCCTCCGTCAGATCTTTGCGCGACCTGAGCGCACCCAATCCATGGAGAACCAGGGCTGCGACGGCCAGTATGAGAGCCGCAAGCAGCGAGGGATAGCCCAGGCCCGCGAGGGAGATCATCTGCCTCCCTCCGTCAGGAGGTCTTGGCCTTGAACTTCGATGGGCACTTCGCGAGCACCTCGGACGCGGTGAACTTATGCCCGTCGTAGGTGCCGAGAGCCACGATCTCGGTCTGGGCGTCGTCGCGGAACGAATCGGGCAGAGGCCTGTCGGTGGTCACGGTGATCGCGGTCTGCCCATCGGTGATGTCGAAGGTGGATGCCAGACCCTCGTGGCTGACGGACCCCGCAACCACGTTTCCGTTCACCCGGACCGGTTCGGCCGAGGAGGGCCCGGACGACACGAGCTCACTCGTCTTGAGGAAATAGGCGGTGGAGCCGGATCTGCCCATGGCCCAGAAGACCAGCACCACGAGCGCGAGGAAGATGACCGCCCCGCCCCAGAGGAACTTGGGGCTCGTGCGTTTCCTGGTGCTGGGGATCTCGAGCTGATCGTCCATCTCGCCTCAACGATAAAGGATGCGCCGCCCAAACCACTTCGGAGCCGCCCCCGGGTTCAGTCGCCGCCGAGAAGGGCCTCGATCCCGGCCTCCAGACCGGCCCGGTCCAGCTCTCCGGGCGTCTGATCCGAAGCTTCGACGAAGTGCCAGTCGGCATCGAGGAAGTACGTCTGGGGGAGGCCGGCGTTGCCGAGCGCATCCGCGAAGCGGTGTCCCTCATCGAACACATTGGGATAGGTGACCCCGAACTCCTCCACGAAGTCCCGGGCGTCGTCGATGTCGTCTCTGACGTTCACCCCGACGAACTGGACCCGGTCCCCGTATTTCTGGTGGGCGGCCTCGAAGACCCTCGCCTCCCGGCGGCACGGGACGCACCACGAAGCCCACAGGTTCAGAACGACCGGCTTCCCTCGGAGGTCGGCGTCGGACAACGTGCCTTCGCCCCCCAGGAGTTCGAGCGACATAGACGGAGCGACGCCGGCAGCCCCGCGTTCTCCTTCTGCCGGGCGCAGCACTACGATGCCGATCGAGATGGCGATGACGGCTCCCACGATCACCCACACGAGACGCCGTAGCTTCGTGTGCTCGTGAAAGTCGTCGAGCTCGTCAGCGGGGACCATGCCAGCAAGGCTAGTCCCGTCCGGTCCCTATATGCTTCCGCCCGTCATGGTGGCTTCCCTGGAGAAGGAATGAGTATCCCGGCTTCCCGTAAACGCCGACTGCTGATCGGCGCAAGCTTCGTGCTGCTGGCCCTCCTACTGTCGGCTTGTGCTGCGAACGCGCCTCAGGACACCCTGAAGTCGGCGGGGGAGAGCGCTCGTAGATCCGAGGACCTGTGGAACCTGGTCTTTCCGATCGCGGTGGTCATCTTCGTGATCGTCGAATTCCTTCTGGTCTTCGCGGTGATCCGCTTCCGCACCAAGCCCGGCCGCGTTGCCTCCCAATTCCACGGGAACACCAAGCTCGAGATCGTACTGACCGTGATCCCGGCCTTGATCCTCGCCGCCATCTCGGTCCCGACGATCAAGACGATCTTCGATCTCGCCGAGCCCCCCACCGGGGACGTTCTCAACGTCACCGTCGTCGCCCATCAGTTCTGGTGGGAGTACCGGTATCCAGATCTCGGGATCGTGACCGCCAACGAGTTGCACATCCCGGTCGACGTCCCTGTGCGCATACGTCTCGAAGGGCAACCGACGGATCTGGTCGACAGCACCCCCGAGGTGATCCACTCCTTCTGGATCCCGAAGCTTGGAGGAAAGCAGGACATCGTTCCGGGGCGACTCAACCTGATCACGTTGTCCGCTTCGGAGACCGGCACGTTCCTGGGCCAGTGCACCGAGTACTGCGGCCTGGGCCATGCGGAGATGAAGTTGCTGGTCCATGTCCACGAGCAGGCGGACTTCGACGCCTGGGTCGAAGAACTCAAGGTGACGCCGCCGACGACCGACCCCCTCGTGACCGAGGGCGAGAAGCTCTTTATCCAGGGACAGTTCGCCGGCGGCCCCGCGTGCTCTTCGTGTCACGTCGCCGACGCAACCCGGGATGCCCCCAACGCCGGGCCTAACCTGGGTGGTTTCGCCACCCGGGAGACCTTCGCCGGCGCGGTGCTCGACAACACCGAGGAGAATCTGGTGCGATGGCTCCGCGATCCTGCAGCCGTCAAGCAGGGGGCCAAGATGCCGAATCTCGGGCTTACGACGGAACAGATCACAGCTCTGGTCGCCTATCTTCAGAGTCTCGAGTGATGACGATAAACGCAAGCGGTTCGCCTCGGCGTAACCGCAGAACAAACGCAAGCGGTTCGCCTCGGCGTAACCGCAGAACAAAGGGAGTAGATGTATGGCTTCGGTAGCCGCTTCGCGCGGATTCTTCGCACGGCCTCGCGCCAAGACGGGGTGGTGGAGCTGGGTAACGACCGTCGATCACAAGAAGATCGGGATCATGTACGGCGTCTCAGCTTTCATCTTCTTCATCGCAGGAGGGGTCGAGGCACTTCTGCTCCGCACC
>JAENWQ010000039.1 GCA_016649855.1 Actinomycetota bacterium
GTCGACGCTATCGTCGTGCGTCACGGCTCGTCTGGGGCGCCGCTACAGCTCTCCCGCTGGGTCAAAGCGAGCGTGCTGAACGCTGGGGACGGCTCGCACGAACACCCGACGCAGGCACTCCTGGACCTGTTCTCGATCCGTGAGCACTTCAAGGACCTCTCGGGTCTCAACGTCGCGATCGCCGGCGACGTCATGCACTCTAGGGTCGCGCGCTCGAACGTGAAGGGTCTTGTGACGATGGGCGCCAACGTCGTACTTGTCGGTCCGCCGACCATGATCCCGCCGCAGGCCAGGAGTTGGGGCGCCGAGATCTCCTACGATCTCGACTCGGTCATCGAGGACCTCGACGTCTGTTACCTGCTCAGGGTTCAGAAGGAGCGCGCCACGGAGCAGCTCTTCCCCTCCAATCGGGAGTACGCGGCCAACTGGGGACTGGATTCGCGCCGCGTGGCCCGGATGAAGCCCGAGGCCCTCGTCATGCACCCCGGCCCGATGAATCGCGGCGTCGAGATCGCCGCCGACGTGTCCGAGATGCCTCGTTCGATCGTGCTCGCGCAGGTGTCCAACGGGCTCGCGGTGCGGATGAGCCTCCTGTACCTGATGCTGGGCGGCGCCGAGGAAGGTGAGGTTCAGTGAGCTATTTGTTAAGAGGTGGCAGGGTGATCGATCCGTCCATCTCTCTCGATACCGTGCAGGACGTCCTTATCGAGTCCGGAACGATCGCCCGGATGGGTAAGGGGCTCGAGGCCGGCTCGGCCGCTGCCATCGATGTCACCGGGTTGGTGGTGGCCCCAGGATTGGTCGACATGCACACACACGTCCGTGAACCCGGGCGCGAGGACGAAGAGACGATCGCCACCGCCAGCAGGGCAGCAGCAGCCGGCGGATACACGGCGATCTGCACGATGCCGAACACGGATCCCGTGGCCGATACCGCATCCGTCGTCGAGAAGGTGTGGGCCCTGGGGCGAGAAGCCGGGCTGGTGCAGGTCGTCCCGGCCGGCGCCTTGAGTAAGGGGCTAGCCGGCGAGAGCATGTCGGACATCGGAGAGATGGCGCGGTCCGTGGCCCGGGTTCGACTCTTCACCGACGACGGCAAGGGCGTACAGAGCGCGTTGTTCGCCCGGCGGGCGATGGAGTACCTCATCGCGTTCGACGGTATCTACGCAGAGCATTGCGAGGACGAATCGCTCGCCCTCGGGGGCCAGATGCACGAAGGGGACCGCTCGATGAAGCTCGGGTTGAGGGGGATCCCTGCCGAGGCCGAGGAGTTGATGGCAGCGCGCGACATCGCCTTGTCGCGGCTGACCGGGTGTCGCCTCCATCTCCTGCACATCTCAACCGCGGGGACGGTGGAGCTCGTCCGCCGCGCCAAGGCCGATGGGTTGCAGGTGACCTGCGAGGCGACCCCACATCACTTCACGCTCACCGATGAGGCCCTCGAGGGTTACGACCCGAACGCGAAGGTGAACCCACCGTTACGCAGCGAGGATCATCGGGTCGCGGTGATCGCCGGTCTTGCCGACGGAACGATCGACGCGATCGCTACCGACCACGCGCCGCACGCGATCGAGGAGAAGGACATCGAGTTTCAGTACGCCCCTCCGGGCTTGGTGGGACTCGAGACCGCGCTCGCCCTCACGCTCACGGAGCTCGTTGAACCCGGACACCTGTCCCTGCCGGACGCCATCGACCGGCTGTCTTGCGCGCCCGCCCGGATACTCGGGCTCGGCGAACAAGGGAGTCTCGCCGAAGGTCGCCCGGCCAACGTCGTGGTGTTCGATCCGGCGGCCGCGTGGGAGGTCGATCCCGCGCGGTTCCATTCGCTGTGCCGCAACACCCCCTTCGGAGGACGCAAAGTGACCGGCAAGGTCGTGCACACGTTCTTCGGCGGGAAGCCGACGGTTACGAACTCCGAGATGGACCTGGTGGACGTGTGAGCAGGCGCGTCGCTCTCCTTGCGCTCGAGGACGGGACGATCTTCAGAGGTGAAGGTTTCGGCGCGACCGCGACCGTGACTGGTGAAGCATGCTTCAACACGTCGATGACCGGCTACCAGGAGGTCCTGACGGATCCCTCGTACCACGGGCAGATCGTCACGATGACCGCACCCCAGATCGGCAACACGGGGGTCAACGCGGCCGACGATCAATCGCACCGGCCCTGGGTCGCGGGGTTCGCGGTCAGGGACATCTCCCGTGTCCCGTCATCGTGGAGGGGCGAGGGTTCGTTGCCCGACTATCTCGAGGGGCACGGGGTCCCCGGGATCGCCGAGATCGACACGCGCAAGCTCACCCGGCACCTGAGGGACAAGGGCGCGATGCGCGCGGCGTTGTCGACCGAAGGGGACAACGCCGATGATCTTGTCGATGTTGCGCGCTCATCCCGGTCGATGATCGGGTTGGATCTGGCCGGCGAGGTCACGACGCCGGAGCCCTACGGATGGACCGCCGAGATGCTCGCTCAGCGTGCCGTGTCGGGGTTCGCCGCCGGAGCGGAGCTGGCTCCGTCGACCGCGGCCCTGCTCGAGCGTCTCGAACGTCCCCGGCGCCGGATCGCGGCGATCGACTTCGGCCTCAAGCGGAACATCCTTGACCTCCTGGTGGCGAGCGGCTTCGATGTGACGGTGCTACCGGTGACCGTGGGTGCCGGCGAGATCGTCGATGCGGGTTACCAGGGAGTGTTCCTGTCGAACGGTCCGGGGGACCCCGAGCCGGTCGACTACGGCATCGAGACGGTGCGCGGGCTCCTCGGCCGTCTCCCGGTATTCGGCATCTGCCTCGGGCATCAGATACTGGCCCTGGCCCTCGGCTGCGACACCTACAAGCTCCCCTTCGGGCACAGAGGCGGGAACCACCCGGTTAAGCGCCTCGGCGAGGATCGCATCGAGATCACCTGCCAGAACCACGGTTTCGCGGTGGATGCCTCCTCGATCGATCGCAGCAGCGCGTCGTTGTCCCATGTGAACCTGAATGATGGAACCGTGGAAGGTATCGATGTCCCCGGGGTGGCCTACAGCGTCCAGTACCACCCGGAATCGGGCCCCGGCCCCCATGACTCCCGTTATCTGTTCGACGCATTCGGTGATCTGATCGAGAGCTTCGAGCCACGCAAGGTCGAGGTCGAGGCATAACAGGCTAGAGAGAGAGGTGCACCCGTGGGCAGAGGAGACCGCAGGAAGGCGCGGTGGCGGAAGGACCGGCAACGCCGGAAGAAGGAACGCGAGCAGCGTAAGGCGGAGGCGAAGGGGGCGAACCGCAGATAGTGGACGGCTTCGATGTGCTGGAGCTCGATCACGTCACCGTGACGTCTCCGGCAGAGCTCGAGTCCGAGGTGATCCAGTGGTACGAGCAGGTTCTCGGTCTCGAGCGGGTGGACAAGCTAGAGGGTGATGGTGAGAAAGGGGCGTGGTTCTCGCTCGGGCGAGGGCAGTTGCACCTGTCGCTCGATCCTCACAACCCGCCGCGGAAGGCTCACTTCGCCGTCGCCGTGAGAGATTTCGAAGGCGTCGTCGAGCATCTACGAGGCCACGGCTGTCACATCGAGCAGGCCACGGAGATCCCCGGGCGCCATCGTTTCTTCACCCGGGATCCGGCGGGCAACCGCATCGAGCTGTTTGCGCTCGACGGGGGAGCGACCTAGTGCCCCGACGTGACGACCTCCACAAGATCCTCGTGATCGGATCGGGGCCGATCGTCATCGGCCAGGCGTGCGAGTTCGACTACTCCGGGGTCCAGGCGTGCAAGGTCCTGAAGGCCGAGGGTTACAAGGTGGCGCTGGTCAACTCGAACCCGGCAACGATCATGACCGACCCGGAGTTCGCTGATGCGACCTACATCGAACCCATCACGGCTGCGTATGTCGCCAAGATCATCGAACGCGAGAAGCCGGACGCGATCCTCCCGACCCTCGGTGGACAGACGGCCCTGAACGTTGCGATGGAGCTGGCGACCTCGGGGGTCCTCGAGGCGAACGGCGTCGAGATGATCGGGGCCGGTGCCGAATCGATCCGCCGGGCGGAGGACCGCCGGCTGTTCAAGGAGACGATGGAGGCGGCCGGACTCGACCTTCCACGCTCGAGCTTCGCTTACTCGGTCCAGGAGGCCCTCGACGCAGCCGGCTCGCTGGGATACCCGGTGGTCATCCGTCCTTCGTACGTCATGGGTGGGGGAGGGTCCGGGGTCGTGAGCGAACCCGAAGCGCTGAGAACGGTTGTCGCGGAGGGCCTGCGGCTCTCGAGTATCGGCGAGGTTCTCGTCGAGGAGTCGATCTCGGGGTGGAAAGAGTTCGAGCTGGAGCTCATGCGGGACTGCAACGACAACGTTGTGGTGGTCTGCTCGATCGAGAACGTCGATCCGATGGGCGTCCATACCGGGGACTCGATAACCGTCGCTCCTGCGATGACCCTCACCGACGTCGAGTATCAGGGGATGCGCGACGACGGTGTCCGTGTCATGCGTGCGATCGGGGTTGAGACCGGAGGTTCCAACGTCCAGTTCGCGATCCATCCCGAGACCGGGAGGCGCGTGGTCATCGAGATGAACCCACGGGTGTCCCGCTCCAGTGCGCTGGCTTCGAAGGCGACCGGCTTCCCGATCGCTAAGATCGCCGCCAAACTAGCCGTCGGCTACTCGCTCGACGAGATCCCCAACGACATCACCCACAAGACTCCGGCATCCTTCGAGCCATCGATCGACTACATCGTCGTGAAGATCCCCCGCTGGACCTTCGAGAAGTTCCCTCTCGCGGACCCGGTGCTCGGTACGAAGATGAAATCGGTCGGCGAAGCGATGGCGATCGGGCGCACCTTTGCCGAGGCCCTCCAGAAGGGGTTCCGGTCGCTCGAGCGTGACTGGTACGGGGTCGGGGGCGGTTTCGAGGTGACCGAGGCCGACCTCAGCCGCCTGGAGATACCGACCGAGGGCCGGTTAAGGCTCCTCTATGGGGCGCTCTACAACGGGATGTCGCCTCAGGTGGTTGCAGACGCGTCGCGGGTCGACCTCTGGTTCGTCGATCAGATCGCTCGCATCGTTCTCATGCGGAAGGAACTCGAAGCGGCCGGCCCCCTGCAAGCGTGCAACCCCGGCCTGATGAGGCGAGCCAAGCGCCTCGGGTTCTCCGATCCGGAGCTGTCGGAGATCTTCTCGACGAGCGAGGATGTCGTGCGGGCGACCCGTTCGGCGTGGGGTGTCGTCCCGACCTACAAGACGGTCGACACGTGCGCAGCCGAGTTCGCATCCGAGACGCCGTACTACTACTCGACCTACGAGGACGAGGACGAGGTCGTGGTCGGGACGCGCGCCAAGATCCTGATCCTCGGTTCGGGTCCCAACCGGATCGGCCAGGGGATCGAGTTTGACTACTGCTGCGTCCACGCCGCATTCGCTCTGCGCGACGCAGGCTTCGAAACCATCATGCTCAACTGCAACCCCGAGACGGTCTCGACGGACTACGACACATCGGACCGGCTCTACTTCGAGCCACTGACGTTCGAGGACGTCATGAACGTGGTCGAACGCGAGCGCCCGGCCGGTGTGATCGTGCAACTCGGGGGCCAGACCCCTCTCAAGCTCGCCACGGCCCTCGCACGGGCGGGGGTTCCGATCCTCGGAACGTCACCGGACGCGATCGACCGGGCGGAGGACAGGGAGCGTTTCGGTGCTCTGCTGGCCGACCTGCGGCTACCCCATCCTCCGAACGGGATAGCGCGCTCCACCGACGAAGCTCGTGCGGTAGCGCGTTCGATCGGCTTCCCGGTCCTCGTCCGTCCTTCGTACGTGCTCGGCGGCCGCGCTATGGAGATCGTCTACGAAGAGGATTCACTCGAGGGATACATGCGAACAGCGGCGGACGTGTCACCCGAGCATCCCGTCCTCGTGGACCGGTTCCTCGAGGGGGCGACCGAGGTCGATTGCGATGCGATATTCGACGGGACCGAGCTGTACGTCGGTGCGGTGCTCGAACACATCGAAGAAGCGGGCATACATTCGGGGGACTCCGCCTGCGTCGTGCCTCCGTTCTCCCTCGGTGGTGACCAGGTGGACAAAGTAGTCGCGTACACGGAAGCGATCGCCACCGAGCTCGGTGTTAGGGGCCTCATCAATATCCAGTTCGCGGTGAAGGGCGACGAGGTCTCGGTCATCGAGGCCAACCCGCGTGCGTCGCGCACGGTTCCATTCGTATCCAAGGCGACGGGAGTCGCCCTCGCTAAGGTTGCAGCCCGGGTGATGGCGGGAGCCTCGCTCGCGGAGCTCAGGGCGGAGGGGATGGTCCCGGCCGGGAAGATCGGGCACGAGGGCATCCCGCATACCGCGGTGAAGGAAGCCGTGATGCCGTTCGAGCGGTTCCCCGGCGTGGACACGGCGCTTGGGCCCGAGATGCGCTCGACCGGAGAGGTCATGGGCATCGACCCCGAGTTCGGTCTCGCCTTCGCCAAGGCCGAGGCGGGGGCGGGCGTGAGGCTTCCGACCAAAGGCACCGTGTTCGTGTCGGTGGCCAACCGAGACAAGCGCTCGGTCATCTTCCCGGCGAAACGGCTTCACGACCTCGGCTTCGACCTCCTGGCGACGGGAGGGACCGCGCACGTACTCGAACGTGCTGGGGTCCCGGTGAAAGTCGTGGGCAAGGTGTCGGATCCATTGCCGGGGGACGCCCTGAACGTCGTTGAGATGATCGGTGGCGGCACGATCGATCTCGTGTTCAACACCCCCTTGGGCAGGGGAGCACGTACCGACGGCTACTTCATCAGGACCGCGTCGGTGGAGGCCGGGGTGCCGTGCGTGACGACGATGGCCGGGATGTTCGCAGCAGTGCAGGCTATCGAGGCACTAATCTCCGGGGACGTAGGGGTGAGGCCGCTCCAGGCCTACCTCGCAGAGGTCCGGAGGTAATCGTGCTGATGGCATCGGGTGAGATCCTCACCCACAAGAAGTACGGCGAGGCGTACCACAGCCTCACCATCGTCTCCCCGGAGATCGGGGAGCAGGCGCGCCCCGGTCAATTCGTCAGTATCCGGCTGCGGGAGGACTCGGCGCAGATCCTGAGGCGGCCGTTCTCGGTCTACCGCATGCACAAACAGGGCGGCTGGGCGTCCACGATCGAGATCGTCTTCGACATCCGGGGCGCCGGGACCCGCTATCTCTCTCAGCTCCGGGCTCATTCGACGATAGACATCGTCGGGCCGAACGGCAGAGGCTTTGTGATGCCGAAGAGGCGCGCCCACTGTCTCCTGGTCGGCGGAGGGATCGGCGCGGCACCCTTATTCTTCCTCGCCGACGAGCTACGCAACGAAGGTCATCGCGTCGACTTCATCATGGGGGCGCGCAACTCCGGGCTCCTCTTGAATCCGATCGACGTCAGGAGGCTCGCGTCCGTTTACAGGATGACCACGGAGGACGGGAGCCAGGGGGATCGCGGCCGCGTGACCGACGTGCTGGCCGAGACGATGGAACGATGCGGAACCGAGGTCGTGTACGCGTGCGGTCCGCACCCGATGCTTGCGACGGTCTCCGAGATCTGCACCGAGCGTGAAACACCGGTCCAGGTAGCGGTGGAGGAGCTGATGGCGTGCGGCTACGGAGCGTGCATGAGCTGTGTGGTGCCCGTACGCCGTCCGGTCAAGCGCGGCGAAGATCCCGAGGATGCGGTCGTCTACGCGCGGGCGTGCACGGACGGGCCGGTGTTCAACGGTGCTTCGGTCGTGTGGCATGGAAGCGGAACCGACGCCGTCGCCACGGATCAGAAAGAGCTAACTCCCGCTAACGTTGCGGTCCGCGACACGGGGCTGGACGAGCCCGAAGACGAACACGCGCCGCCGGGGAACTAGTTGCCACGGACTAAGGCGGACCTCACAACGAACTTGGCGGGCCTCGAGCTCCGCAATCCCGTCCTGGTCGCTTCGGGCACGTTCGGGGCCGGGCGCGAAGGATCGAACTTCATCCACCTCAACGACATAGGTGGGGTCATCGTTAAGTCGATGACTCTGACCGCTTGGAGGGGTAAGCCGACGCCGCGCGTGTGCGAGACCCCTTCCGGGATGTTGAACGCCATCGGGATCCAGAACAAGGGCGTCGACCACTTCATCACCGAGGATCTCCCGTGGTTGGTGAAGAAGAATGCGACCGTCGTCGCGTCTATCGCGGGGAACACCGTTGAGGAGTTCGTCAAGGTCGCCGACAAGCTACGTACCGCCAGTGGGGTGGCGGCGGTTGAGATCAACATCTCGTGCCCCAACCTCGAGGACCGCAACAACATGTTCGCCC
Organism: Actinomycetota bacterium; assembly: GCA_016649855.1. GTDB lineage: Bacteria > Actinomycetota > CADDZG01 > CADDZG01 > WHSQ01 > WHTI01. The sequence goes on from JAENWQ010000039.1 coordinate 8,262, forward strand.
ACTCTCCGGAAGCGACCGCCGCGGTCATCGGCGGAGTAAAGAAGGCCATCCCGCGCATCCCCGTGTTCGCCAAGCTGTCCCCGAACGTCACGTCGCTCAGCGAGATCGCCTCCGCGGCGGCGGAGGCGGGTGCCGATGGGCTATCTCTGATCAACACCCTGATGGGGATGTCGATCGACGTCGAGTCGCGTCGCCCGAAACTGGCGGGCACCTATGGGGGTCTCTCGGGCCCCGCGATCCGGCCGGTGGCGGTGCAAGCGATCCACGAGGTCCATGCCGCCTTCCCGCACGTGCCGATCATCGGACAGGGGGGCGTGATGTCGGCCCTCGATGCGATCGAGCTGATGCTTGCGGGTGCCTCTGCGGTCGCGGTCGGAACCGCCAACTTCGTTGACCCCACGGCCTCTGTCAAGATCGTTGCCGGGATCGCCGAGTACATGGCCCGCCATGGGATCGCGTCAACCGCCGAGATCGTGGGCGCGGTGAAGCTTGAAGGCTGATAACAATGAACACGCCTTGAAACACAATCCGATCTGCGTCGCTCTGGATCTCAGCGATCGCGCCGAGATCATGGCTCTCGTGGAGGCGCTCGACACCAGCATCGGGACCTTGAAGGTCGGACTCACTGCGTTCACCTCTTGCGGGCCCGAGCTAGTTTCGGAGCTTGCGCAGACGGCGGATGTCTTCCTCGATCTCAAGCTGCACGACATCCCGGTGCAGGTGGCCGGAGCGGTCGCCGCGGCGGAAGCGTTGGGCCCTCGTTTCCTCACCGTGCATGCTTCGGGTGGCCGGGCGATGCTCGAGGCGGCTGCCGAGGCCGCGGACGAGATGGAGATACTGGCCGTGACCGTGTTGACCAGCCTGGGCGGCGAGGACCTCGCGGACATCGGCATGGATGGCAGCGCTTCCGATCAGGTCGCCCGGCTCGCCGAACTCGCTCTGTCCGCCGGAGTCGCCGGCCTGGTGTGCTCGCCACTCGAGGTCGAGATGTTGCGAACACACTTCGGTCCGGTGTCTGCCGGAGGTCCGGTGCTGGTAGTCCCGGGGATCAGGCCTCGAGGCTCTGCTCGAGGCGATCAGCGACGGACCATGACGCCTTCTGAGGCGCTGCGAGCGGGTGCCGATCACATCGTTATCGGCCGCCCCATCACCGGAGCAGCGGACCCCCTGGCGACGGCGAGAGAGATCCTCGCAGATGTGTCAGGTGGGGCGGGCTTCTGAACGAGAGCGAGATCCTTGCCGAGCTGGAGCACCGCGGGGCCGTCCTCCGAGGTCACTTCCATCTGTCTTCCGGCCGCCACTCAGACGTCTTCATCCAGAAGTTCCGCGTGTTCGAGGACCCCGGCCTCACGCGGTCCCTGGGGGAAGCCATCGCCGAGCGCTTCAGAGGGACCTACGACGCCGTCGCCTGTCCGGCGGTCGGGGCCATCGTTCTTGGGTTCGCTACCGCGCTTGCCTCGGGAACGAAGATGATCTTCGCCGAGCGCACCAGCAATGGTCTTGAGTTTCGCCGGGGGTTCGCGCTGGAACCACACGAGCGCACCCTCATCGTCGAGGACGTGATCACCACGGGGGGCTCCGCCCGAGAGGTCCTCGACCTCGTGCGTTCATCGGGGGCGGATGCGGTCGGGATCGGTGCCCTGATCGACCGCTGCGATCCCACCCGGGAATCCTTCGGAGTGCCGTTCGAGGCGTTGGTCGAACTCGAGGTCGAGTCGTGGGACGCGGATGAGTGCCCCTTGTGCGCCGACGGCGCTCCACTCCAAGAGCCGGGAAGCCGAAGACTTAGAAAGTAGCGACGTTTCACTACTCAGCGGACCGAGCGCGCCCAAGGCTATACTCCGTAGCCGAGGCGTTCGAGTAACGGCGGGCGGAGTGATGCCGTTACGAGAATGCCGAGTTCCGGGGGTGGATGCACTTACGCCGACACGCACGCCTACATGTAGGTAAGGAGGTTGTCCCGAATGCCCTTGCCCCCTCCTCTGACCGAGGAGCAGCGTCGTCAAGCCCTTGAGAAGGCCGCCATCGCCCGACGCAAACGCGCCGAACTGAAGGAGCAACTTAAGAGCGGGAGGACGACACTGGGGGTTCTCCTCGAGCGAACGCATGACGAGATCGTCGGGAAGATGAAGGTCTCGAACGTCCTCGAGTCTCTGCCGGGCGTCGGGCGGGTCAGGGCGCGCAAGCTCATGGAGAAGCTCGACATCTCCGAATCGCGGCGGATGCGGGGCCTCGGGTCGAAGCAGAAAGCGAATCTCCTCGCTGAGTTCACTCGTCGGTAGCGTCCTTTCTTGAGACCCTCCGGCCACGGGCACCTCTTCGTCATCTCGGGGCCTTCGGGGGCCGGCAAGAGCACGGTGATCCGTTCGCTCCTCTCTAGAGAGCCGGAACTGGTCCTGTCCGTATCCGACACCACGCGCCCGGCCCGTCCGGGGGAGCGCCGGGGGATCGAGTACAACTTCGTCTCCCGCGAGGACTTCTTCGGGAAGCGAGACCGCGGTGAGTACCTGGAGTCGGCCGAGGTCTACGGCCACCTCTACGGAACCCCCCGGATCCCCGTGGAGCACCACCTCGCCAACGGCCGGGACGTCCTGCTCGAGATCGATATCCAGGGGGCGGCCATGGTCAAGCGAGCCATGCCCGAAGCGGTCCTGGTGTTCATCGAACCGCCGTCACTCGACGAGCTCTCGGCTCGGCTCCGGGGCCGGGGAACGGAGGACCCCGACTCGCTGTCGAGGCGGATGCGGGCCTCCTACGATGAGCTGAAGGCCAAGGGGACCTACGACCACATCGTGGTGAACGACGACCTCGGGCGGGCTACCGGTGATCTGGTCCGTATACTGGAGCCGAGGAATCCGAGCGAGTGACGGGCGAAGCGGTGCCCTCGTGAGGATTCCGAGGAACAAGAGCACAAGCAGACAAGAGAGGACCACCCGAATGATGATCGAACCGAAGATCGAAGACCTCCTCGAGAAGGTCGATTCCAAGTACACGCTCGTCTCGCTGGTGGCCAAGCGCAGCCGGCAGGTCAACGCCTACTTCAGCCAGTTAGGCGAGGGCATCGCCGAGTTCACGCCGCCGCAGGTGGCGCTGAGCCCGGATCGGGCTCCCAAGCCGCTCTCGATCGCCCTCCAGGAAGTCGCCGAGGGCCTGGTCACCTACGAGCGCACCGCGGACGGCATCAAGTAAGCGTTCCTCTCGAGGAACGCGAGAGCGGGATGTCAATGCCTTCTCCGACGCCCATGCAGCCGTCGGTTCAAGGCCGCAAGGTTCTCCTGATCGTCTCGGGTGGAATCGCGGCATACAAGGCGGCGTACGTCGGCCGTTCGCTCGCGCTCCTGGGAGCCGACGTCCGCGTCGTGATGACGCGGTCGGCGACCAAGTTCATCGGAGCCCAGACGTTCGCAGGCCTGACGGGCAACCCGGTATCGACGGAACTGTTCGGTGGCGGCCCCGACGTGCCGCACGTTGAGCTGGCGCGGGGAGCAGAACTGGCGATCGTCGCTCCGGCCACCGCCAACCTCCTGGCCAAGATGAGCGCCGGGATCGCCGACGACATCGCCTCGGCGACGCTCCTCACCGTTCGATGCCCCGTGCTGGTCGCTCCCGCGATGCACACCGAGATGTGGGAGAACCCGGCGACGAGGTCGAACATCGAGACCCTCGTCGGGCGAGGCGTGTACGTGGCCGGCCCGACCGCCGGGGCGTTGTCGTCCGGGGACGAGGGTCAGGGCCGGATGGTCGAGCCAGGCGAGATCGTTTCCGAAGCGCTCGGCATCCTCGGTCGAAGTCAGGAGCTCGCCGGCGTGCGGGTCCTCGTGACCGCGGGGGGTACCCACGAGCCGATAGACCCGGTTCGGTTCATTGGCAATCGTTCGTCCGGCCGGATGGGCGTGACGATCGCGGCCGAGGCTGCCGGTCGAGGGGCCAAGGTAACCCTGGTCGCGGGCGCACTGTCCGTTCCGGTACCGGGAGGGATCGAGGTTATCCACGCGCCCACCGCGGATGAGATGCGGTCTGCGGTCGTGGCTCGTTCCACCGAATCGGACGTCATCGTGAAGGCCGCCGCGGTCGCGGACTTCAAGCCGGAGGTGGTCGCCTCCAGCAAGATCAAGAAGTCCTCCGGGCCCCCCGAGATCCGGTTGGTCCCGACCCCCGACATCCTGAGAGAACTAGGAACCGACGGCTCCATCCGGAAGGCCGGGAGCATCCTCGTCGGGTTCGCCGCCGAGACCGAAGCAGATCCCCGAGGTCTCGCGGCCTACGCACAGGAGAAGCTCACCCTCAAGGGCGCCGATATCATCGTTGCCAACGATGTGGCGAGCTCCGATTCCGGCTTCGGAGTCGAGACCAACCGGGCCGTGATCGCTACGGCCGGCGGCGTCCGCGAGCTGGGGCTGGTCTCCAAACGTGACCTCGCTCGGGGACTGGTCGACGAGATCATCCGTCAACGCGGCTCGACTCCCCACTAGTGGTGCGTCCCGTGGGTAACGCCAGCACCGAGAGCGCCCCTGCGCCCGGAGGGCAAGGCGCGAGGAGTCGAGCGTACCGGGGAGTACGTGAGCGACGAGCAACGCAGCCATCGGGGATGCAGGGGCGCTCGAATGCGACGGTATCTACGCGACGTACCACTAGTATGGCTCGATGACCTCCACGGGCCACCTTCATCTGTTCACATCTGAATCGGTTACTGAAGGCCATCCCGACAAACTGGCCGATCAGATCTCCGACGCGGTCCTGGACGAGATCCTCGCCAGCGATCCGTTCGGACGCGTCGCCTGTGAAACCCTTCTCACGACCGGATGGGTGATCGTCGCCGGCGAGATCAGCACCTCGACCTACGTCGACATCCCCGCGGTCGCACGCCGGGTGATCACCGACGTCGGTTACACGAGCTCCCGGATCGGCTTCGACGGCGAGACCTGCGGTGTGTCCGTCTCGATCCAGGAGCAGTCTCCGGACATCTCTGCAGGTGTGGACCACGCGCTCGAGGAGCGCTCCGGGGAGGTCGATGACGCCGCCCTCGACGGCCAGGGGGCAGGTGACCAGGGCATGATGTTCGGGTTCGCCTGCAACGAGAACGAAGACCTCATGCCGTATCCGATCTGGCTGTCCCACCGCCTCGCACAACGCCTGGCAGAGGTTCGTAAGGCGGGCGTTCTCCCTTACCTCCGTCCCGACGGCAAGGTCCAGGTGACGGTCGGATACGACGGGCATAAGCCCGTGCGCCTCGACACGGTCGTCATCTCGGCTCAGCACCAACCGAACGTCGACATCGAAACGCTGCTGCGGCCCGACCTCATCCAACACGTGATCGAGCCGCTGATCCCCTCGGACCTGGACGCGACGGACGTCAGGATCTTCGTCAACCCGACGGGCGTGTTCGAGGTCGGGGGGCCGAAGGCCGACACGGGACTCACCGGTCGAAAGATCATCATCGATACGTACGGTGGTATGGCTCGTCATGGCGGTGGCGCGTTCTCGGGGAAGGATCCGACCAAGGTCGATCGGTCCGGAGCGTATGCCGCTAGATGGGTGGCCAAGAACGTGGTGGCCGCCGGACTGGCCGAGAGGTTCGAGATGCAGGTCGCCTACGCGATCGGTGTCGCTCATCCCGTATCCGTCTCGATCGACACGTTTGGGACGGAGTTCGTCGATCCGGCCAAGATCGAGCGTGCGGTTGTCGAAGTGTTCGACCTTCGTCCCGCGGCCATCATCCGCGACCTCGACCTTCGCCGGCCGATCTACCAGGCGTCGGCGTCCTACGGCCACTTCGGCCGCTCTGAGAAGGACTTCACCTGGGAGCGAACAGACCGGACGGATGACCTCCGGCGACTCTGCACCTGAGCCCGTCGCATCTCCGCAACCGACCGTAGCCTCCGTCGTTCCGCTGGTGCCGGCGTGGCGCGTCGGCAAGGAATTCAGCTACGCGGTTCCGGATGAGCTGACCGGCAAGATCGCCTGTGGCGTGCTCGTCAGGGTTCCCTTTGGCGGGCGGAAGGTCCGTGGGATCGTGACCGGCGTCGAGATCCGGCCCCCAGGTCGCGACCTCGAGCCCATCTTGTCAGTCGTGATCGAGTATCCCCTGGCTCCCGCCCCGATGGCCGATCTCCTGCGGTGGGTGTCCCGGCGCTACGTCGCGTCCCTGGGACGATCGTTCGAGAAGGTCGTCCCGCCGCGGGTGAGGGTGAAGCCGAGACCCCCTTCTGAGAACGGCCCCGGTCCGCCCGCGCGGTGGATGCCCGCGTACGAGGGCGGCACCCGGCTGATCGAGGCGATCTCGTCCGGAGGCAAGGGCACCTTTGTTCTCCAGACGGCCCCCGGCGAGAACCGGGTCGGGCTCGTTGCGGAGATGATCGCCGCGGTGGGTGATCGAGGCTCGACGCTCGTAACCGTGCCCGAGGTGCGGTACGGCTCGGTCCTCCTCGATGGCCTCGAGGAGCGGTGGCCGGGGGCCGCGAGGGTCGACGCGGGCCGCGACGCCGCCGCGCGCTCCAGGGGGTGGGTCGAAGCTGCGGCCGGGGCACCCCTGATCCTGGGGGGCCGGTCGAGCGTGTTCGCACCCTCACCGCATCTGATGCTCATCGTCATCGACGAGGAGCATCACCCGACCTACAAAGAGGACCGCTCACCTCGGTACGACGCCCGCAGGGTGGCCCGGGAGCGAGCTCGTCTGCAGGGAGCCGTGTGCGTGTTGATGAGCCCGACGCCGACCGTGGAGAGTTCGTTCGATGCCCTGGAGGGTCGCGTGTCGCATGTGGTGCCGTCACGGGACGCCCTCAGAGCGGCCCGGCCACTCGTGGAGCTGATCGAACCAGAAGAGGGGCGCTCGATCTCCCACGGCCTTCACGAGCGGGTGAGGGACGCCCTCCGCCTGTCCGAGAGGGTTGGCCTGCTCGCTCCGAGCCGCGGCTTCGCCCGGGCCGTCTGGTGCGCGGCCTGCCGGCGGTCCCTTCGCTGTGAGCGCTGCGAGGCGGGCCTCGCCTACGACCGCTCGCCGAA
>JAENWQ010000173.1 GCA_016649855.1 Actinomycetota bacterium
AGCAGTCGCCATCTCTTACCTCCTGAACGCACTTCTACGGGCAGGGCAATGCCGATTAGCACTCCCTCTGTTCGAGTGCTAAGAGTAACGCCCCCCTGCCGGAGTGGTCAAATAGGGGCCTGCTACTGCTAGACGAGCGGCAGGTTGGGGTCCGGGGAGGCGTTCAGACTGCTCGTTCGGCCCCGGCGGAGCATCTGGGTAGCGCAGGCTGCGATCATCGCGGCGTTGTCGGTGCAGAGCTCAAGCGGGGGGACATGAAGGCTGAAGCCGTCCCTCTGGCACGCCTCGGCCAGGCCCTGCCGCAGTCCCGAATTGGCCGCCACTCCTCCGCACAGGAAGACCCGGTGCACGCCGGCGGCTTTGGTCGCCGCGATCGTCTTGGTCACCTGGACATCGACGACCGCCTGCTGGAACGAAGCCGCAACGTTCTCGACCGAAACCTGCTCACCGCGGGACTCCGCCTTGCGGACGTAGTTGATCACCGAGGTCTTGAGCCCCGAGTACGACACGTCGAAGCTCCCTTCGCCGAGCATCGCCCTCGGGAAATGGATGGCGGTGGGATCCCCGAGGAGCGACAGGCGGTCGATCTCCGGGCCCCCGGGGTAGTCGAGGCCGAGGAATCGCGCGACCTTGTCGAACGCCTCGCCAGCGGCGTCGTCGATCGTTCCACCCATCACCTCGTAGTCGCCGTGGCCCTTGGCGTGGACGAGCATCGTGTGACCGCCCGAGATGATCAACGCGACCGCGGGAAACTCGGCGGTCTGATCTGCGAGAAGGTTCGAATAGAGATGGCCCTCGAGATGGTTGACGCCGACGAAGGGCACTTGCAGAACCGCCGCGATCGACTTGCCCTCGGCGACGCCGACCAGGAGCGAACCGATCAGACCGGGCCCGAGCGTCGCCGCGATCGCATCGACGTCCCAGAAGGTCAGGTCCGCGTCCCTGAGCGCCTCGCCGATCGCCGGGGTGAGCGCTTCGACGTGGGCGCGGGAGGCGATCTCGGGAACGATGCCTCCGTACTCCCCGTGGAGATCGACCTGGGAGACGATCACGTTGGAGAGGATCTCGCGCCCGCCCTTCACGACCGATGCGGAGGTCTCGTCACACGAGGTCTCGATCCCAAGGACGAGAGTGTCCTCGTCCCGATCCACGATGCGTCGTTCGAGGACGACCGTCTCGGGCGTCGTCCACAGGGATCTAGGCACTCCTCGGCCCACCCCGTGATCGATTCAAGCCGGCGCGTATGCGGTCGAGCCGGTTGCGGTACTCCGTGGAGTTGATGCCCGCAGCGACCATCACGAACGCGTCCTCGTTGGTCTCGACGTAGTAGCCCTTGCGGGTGCTGACGATCTCGAACCCGAACTTCTCGTACATCGCCCGCGCGACGTGGTTCGAGGTCCTGACCTCGAGCGAAGCCTGCTCGCCACCGCGAGCGATCACCTCGGTGACCATCCTGAGCAGCAGCCTGGTCCCGATCTTCAGTCCCTGCACATCAGGGTCGACGGCGATGTTCGTGATGTGTGCCTCGAGCCCTGTGAGCATCATCCCGGCGTAGCCGACGACCTCACCTTCATGTCGCGCCACGACATAGGAGCGGGTGTTCTTCTGGGCGAGCTCAGAGAAGAACAGGGACGCGCTCCACGGGCGCGGGTAGACCCGGCGCTCGATCGTGAGGACCTTGCGCACGTGCCAGCGCCGGAAACGCGTGATCTCGATCTCGGGGACGGTGCCGGGCTCGGGGGTGCGGGCGAGGGCCGTCATGCCGACCTGCTCCCCCGGATCCGTTCCCACTGGATGCGCTTGGCGGAGTGCCTCAGATAGAGCGGCTTGAGGTCGTAGAGCGAATCGAAGTCCTCGCGGAACATCCTCGGAACGGTGAGCTCGACGAGCGCCTGGGCGTTGGGGAACGCGTGGCTCATGGTCCCGAGCTCGACGACCGAGCCGAGATCCTCGAACTCCTCCTTGTAGAGGAGCGCGCCGTTACCCACGAGGAGAACCTCCTCGATCCGGGAGCCGAGGCCGATCGCGAGCTGCTCGGGCTTCTCGATGCCGTAGGGGCTCATCCGCTGGATCCCTCCCGGAGAGCTCCGGTAGAACGCGGTGAAGACCTCGCCCCGACGGGCATCGAGCGCCACGCAGATCGTCCTCGGCGAGTAGCGCACCTCGTAGGCGACGAGGTCGAGGCTCGGCATCCCACAGATGGGGACCGACAACGCCTGCGCGAGGGCCTTCGCGGTGGCGACCCCGACCCTCATGCCGGTAAACAATCCCGGGCCGAGGCTCACCGCCACCCCGCCGAGGTTCCGGTAATCGATTCCGGCCTGGTCGAGGCAGAAACGGATGGCCGGGAGAAGGAACTCGTTGTAGCTCGCCCCGCGCGACACCATGGCGCTCGCGATCACACCTTGCTCGCTGCCTATGGCGACGCTAGCTTGCGGCGTCGAGGTCTCGATACCGAGAACCAGCATCAGTCCTCCCGACCGGCCGGACGATCTCCCCCGTAGTCGCGGGGAGACGGGGCCAGAGCGTACGCGAAGCGAGCCTCGGTCGATTCACCAGACGAAGCGGCGTCGAGGAGCGTCTCGGCGGTCGAGCGCATCAGCTCGAGCTTGCTCGCCCACTCGATGCCGTGCGGCTTGAAGTAGAGGACGCGCTCGTCATCGCTCTCGCCCCGGCGCATGTCGATCTCGAGATAGCGCGACGGGAGCATGGGGGCGACCGCTTCACCCCATTCGATGACCATCACGGCGCCCGGATCGAGCAGCTCCTCGAAGCCGAGATCGATGACCTCCTGGAAAGAGTTGAGCCTGTAGACGTCGATGTGAAGGATCGGATAGCGCGCCTTGTACTCGTGAACGATCGTGAACGAGGGGCTCGTCACGCGGCCCCGCACGCCCAGCGACGCGGCAAGTCCTTGCACGAGCATGGTCTTTCCTGCACCGAGGCCACCGGAGAGGCTGATCACATCACCCGGAAGGAGCACCGGGCCGAGCGAGGCTCCAAGGATGCGGGTGTCTTCAGGTGAAGTGCTAGTCACCGACAGGAACCTGGCCATCAGAAGAGGCCCAGCTGGTCGAAGGACTCGGGGGGCGGGGGGATGGGCGCCGGCGCCCGAGCGGCCGCCTCGTCGAGGACCTGTTTGACCAGCGCCATGTCCTGCCGGAGCGCATCCATCGTGCTGATCCCTCCGAAGCTGCCTCCCCGGAGGGCCGCGGCCGGATGGAACGTCGGGATGACCGTGGCACCCCGCACCTCATACTTCTGTCCCCTCGCTCGGGTGATCCCGATCTGCTGCTCGAGGATGAAGCGGGTAGCGAAGTTGCCCAGGGTCACGATCACGGTCGGCTTCATGTGCGCGAGCTGCGCCTCGAGCCAGGGACGGCACGCGTCGATCTCGTCCTGCTGGGGGTCCCGGTTGCCCGGGGGCCGGCACTTGATGACGTTGACGATCGCCGCCTTGGAGCGATCGAGGCCGATCTCACCCAGCAGCTTGTCGAGGAGCTGGCCCGCGGCTCCGACGAACGGGATCCCCTGCTTGTCCTCGTGGTGTCCGGGGGCCTCGCCGATGAACAGCAGCTCGGAGTCGAGGTTCCCGTCGGCCCAGACGACGTTTGTCCTGGTTTGGGCAAGCCTGCACTTAGGGCAGGTCAGGGCCTCGGCCTTGACCTGCTCGATGGGAACCGCGCCGGGGCTTGGAGGGGAGGGCTCGGGCATGTTGCGAGCCTATAGAACGTTGGTCCCGGGGACCAGTTGGCCTCCGGCAGGACGGATAGCGCCTGATAGGCGGCGGCAGGGAAAGATCCGTCACAGAAATCTTGAGAATCTTCCCGAAATTGCCCGCTTTAGGCCGTCTCGTGTCTCACCCCCTCACGACAATGATGGACATGGAACTCGCTCGCCTCGAAGAGGCCGTCGAAGTACTCGAGAAGGCAAACGCCGGCCTGGAGCCCGATCTCCTGAGCATCCCCGATGCCAAGGAGCACCTGAGGCTCTACGCCCGGGTGGGGCGGCTAGCCACCTTCGGGGTCGCGGCGCTGGCACGCAAGCTCGATGACGCCCCCAAACTGGCCCAGGTCACCGGCACCTCGATCGGCAAGGCCAAGGAAACCTTGGCGACGAGCGTAGTCCTGGGTGGGTCGGCGCCCCTGAACGAGGCCCTCAGGCGCGGAGACATCTCCATCGATCAGGCGACCGAGATCGCACGAGCCGAGGGAGCCTCACCCGGCGCGGCCAAGGAGCTTCTGCAGGTGGCCCAGGAGCAACCGTTCCACGTCCTCAGGGAGAAGGCCCGCAAGGCCAAGCTCGAAGTCGAGCAGCGACGTGACCTGGCGTCACGCCAGCACGCGGCCCGATCAGCGCGCAGCTATTCGGACGACCGAGGGATGATCCACGTCCATCTGGCGCTCGAACCGCACGTCGGAACCCCGATCGTTGCCCGGTCCGAGGCCGAGGCCGCCCGCCTGGCGACGGCGGCGAAGAAGGCCGGAACCCAAGAGGACTTCGAGTGCCACCTCGCGGACGCGTACGCCAGCTTGCTTTCGGGAGCGGGCAAGGGCCGGGCGAAGCGTCCCGAGCTCGTCGTGCTGGTGAGCCACGGGGTCGCCAAACGGGGCTGGAAGGACGTGGGCGACGGAGAAGTCTGCAAGATCCCCGGCATCGGCCCAGTCTCCCCCCAGGTTGCCAGAGAGATCGCAGACGACGCGTTCCTGAGCGGCGTCTTCTACGACGGCAAGGACCTCCGTCACTTCAAACGCTGGACCAGGCACATCCCGGTAGAAGTAGCGATCGCCCTGGAGCTAGGCGAACCGCCCGACTTCGACGGCGTCTCCTGCACCGACTGCGGCAACCGCTTCCGAACCGAGTTCGACCACGTCGAACCGCGCGCCGCTCGCGGCCCGACCGCCGACAAGCGAAGCGAGCCCCCCTTGACCGCCGCCGGGAACCCAGGGAGGCGGAGCGGAGCGCCCCCGGAGCGAACCCTAAAAAACGCTCTGGGTGAGCGGAGCGGGGCGCTCCGGTACGCCGACCGCACCTAGGTTCGGGCGACCCGCGCCCCAGGGAGGCGGAGCGGAGCGCCCCCGAGTGCGAACCCTCAAGAACGCTCTGGGTGAGCCGAGTGGGGCGCTTCGGTACGCCGACCGCCGCGCGGTTCCGGCAAGTCCCGGCTGTGGGAGCCGGAGCGGACTAGACGAGCAGCTTGCCGTCTTCCATCAAAGGGTCTCCGTCCACGGTGACGCGGCCGCTCTTGCGGAGATCGCACACCATGTCCCAGTGGACCGCCGACTCGTTGGTCCCTCCCGACTCCGGATACGACGCCCCTGCCGCCAGGTGCACGGTTCCGCCGATCTTTTCGTCCAAGAGGATCTCGCCGGAGAACTCTTTGATCCCGTAGTTGGTGCCGATGCCGATCTCGCCGAGGATCCTGGCCCCCGGGTCGGTATCGAGCGTCTTCACGAGGAAGTCCTCGTTCTTGCGCGCGGTCGCGTCGACGATCTTGCCGCCCTCGAACTCGAGCCTGATGCCCTCGACCGCAACGCCGCCGTAGATGGCGGG
>JAENWQ010000184.1 GCA_016649855.1 Actinomycetota bacterium
CAGAGGTAGATCATCGAGAGCAACGCGGCCGCGGAGTGGTGGCCGTAGCCGCGATGGTTGATCAAGCGAATCTTGCTGTTGATCCCTTCAAGCTTCGAATTCGATAGACCGAGTTCGACCGCAGCGAGGATCCGGTCGCGGTTGGCCCTGATGGTCTTGGAGAGCTTGACGAACGCGGGGATGCGACAGCGGCAGGCCCACGCCAGCCACCAGTCGAGATGCAGCGCTGCATCTTGCGGTCGGCGTAACCGGTAGAGGTCGCGGAGGCCTTCTTTGAGCTGCCAACAACGATAGAGCGCAGAACGCTCGCGCCGCAGCGAGTGGAGCACCTCGAGCTGCGCGTCATTGAGATCGTCGGGGTCTTTGACCAGCGCCCAGCGGGTGTGCTTGATGTAGCGGGGCTGATCCGGCGGCGGAGATGATCCCTTTCTCGGCCGGCCCCGCTTGCGCTTGGGTGCCGGGTTCGAGCGTCGCTCGGCATTCCACGCCGACCGTCTGGTCTTGTCGATCGCGTCGTTGGCCGCCTTGACCACGTGGAAGGGATCGACGCACTGGGTGACATGAGGGACCTCCTCGCTCGTCGCGGTGGCGTAAGCGCCTCCCATGTCCAAAGAGATCGCCTCAAGCCGAGCCTTGCGTTCGTCCCCGAGCTCGTCGTAGAAGGCCTTGAGGATCTCGGCCTTCTTGCCCTCCTTGGCCCACACGACCGCGCCCTCCCGGTCGTGGTCGGCGACGATCGTGAGGTAACGATGCCCCTTGCGATAGCTGACCTCGTCGACCCCGATGCGGTAGAGCTCATCGAGGCGGGAGTCGTTGATGTGATCGGCCACGACCCGGGTCACGATGTTGGCCACCGCCTCCCACGAGCACCTCAGCAGCTTGGCGACCGCGGTCTTGTCGACCCGCTGGGCCAGCCACGCGACGACGTCCTCGAAGTCACGCGTGTGGCGGGCTCCCGGACGCGCCCAGGGGACCTGCTCGGTGCGGACCTTCTCACAACAGGGACAGTGGAGCCGCCTGATCTCGGATTCGAGCAGCAGCCGACATGCGCCGAGATCGAGGTGCCGCCAGCGCCGGATCGACGAGTCGTAGGTGGACCTTGTGGTGAACCCGCAGGGGCAGGTCAGCAGCTTGGCGCGCCGCCGCAGCCCGACCACCACACCCTCGGGAGTGAAACTGACCGAAGTCACCGTGGCTCCCGGGATGGCCAACATCTTGTTGAATGCAGTTGTGGCGCGCACGCGTCCTCCTGGGTCTCGGTTTGCTCGCAAGCTCCGAAACCTACGGCTGTGGCGCGTGCGCGTTGCCCTTCTCAGCCGTGGACGTTTCGCGTTGTCTCGATCGACCTATCCAGTTGCGGTCTCACCAGGGGATCTGTGCCTAAGGTCGCGAAGAACTACCCATGGAAACCCGAGGAGTCCCTCATGTATTACCTGTTTTCGTTCTTCGAGGACCTTCCCCCGTAGCGGATCGACTCCCAGGGGGCTCCGGAGCGGCGCGATACAGTTGGCGCCCTGCGGGTGTAGCTCAATGGTAGAGCTCCAGTCTTCCAAACTGGTGACGCGAGTTCGATTCTCGTCACCCGCTCTTCGCCGGACTATCGATCTATCCAGGGGGAGCAAAGATGCCTACCGCTCGGGAGCTCGTGGAGCAGAACAAAGACCGCTACCTCGGGTGGTTGACCGAGGCGTGCTCGATCCAGAGCCTCGACGGCCAGCCTGATGAGCTCGCCAAGATGGCGAAGTGGGTCGAGGACAAGCTGTCTGGCCTGGGAGCTGCGATGAGCCGTCTGACCTACGAATCGGCGCCCGACGCGATCCTCGGGGTGCTCGGATCGGGCGACCGCTCGGTCCTGATCTACGACCACTATGACGTTCAGCCGGTCGATCCGATCGAGCTGTGGAAGTCATCACCGTTCACGCCGGAGATCCGCGACGACAAGCTCTACGCCCGAGGTTGCGCCGACAACAAGGGTGACCTCGTCGCGCGGCTCGCAGGGCTCGAGGTCTACAAGGAGCTCTACGGTGAACCTCCGGTCACTGTGAAGTTCCTCGTCGAAGGCGAAGAGGAGACTGGTTCGGAGAGTTTCGAACGCATCACGACCCAGTACCGCGAGGAGCTCGCGGCCGATGGATGCATCTGGGAGGGCATGGGAATCGACCACGTCGGTCGCCCCGAGCTCGTCTTCGGCGCCAAGGGCCTCGCCTACGTCGAGCTCTACTACCGCGGCCTCGCCGAAGATCAGCATTCCTCGATCGCGGTCATCGCCCCCAGCCCCGTGTGGCACATGATCGAGGCGCTCAGCACGCTTCGCTCACCGGGTGGTGAGGTCCTGATCGATGGTTTCTACGATGCTGTCGTCGGAGCGACCGAGGACGACATGAAGCTCCTCGAGGAGTTGCCGTTCGAAGCCGAGGCCGAGCGCGAGCGGATGGGGATCGAGAGCTTCGTCGGCGATGCCACCGACCTCGAGCTCGTACGCCGCTACTACTTCGAGCCGACCTGCAACATCGCCGGGATCGTCTCCGGTTTCACGGTCCCGGGCGCATCCAAGACGGTCCTGCCGAAGGAGATCCTGGTCAAGATCGACATGCGTTTGGTGCCCAACCAGGATCCGGACGACATCGTCGCCAAGCTCCGCAAGCATCTCGACAGCCGGGGGTTCTCGGACATCGGCATCAACCGCTTCTCGAACGAGCACCCGGTTCGCTCACCGTCCGATTCGTTGATCGCGCGCGCGGCGCTCGCGGCCTGCTCCGACGTCTTCGAAGAGAAGCCGGCGGTCTCGCCGATGATGATCGGAACCGGCCCGATGTACCCGGTAGCTTCGACACTGGGCATCCCAACCGTCTCGCCCGCGGGGATCTGCAGGCCGGACTCGAACATCCACGCCCCCAACGAGAACTGCCGGATCGATGACTTCCTCCACATCATCGAATACACGGTCGCGTGGTTGAAGCGTTTCGGAGAGCTCGAGGAGTAACTTCCTCAACCCTCAAGCTGACCGAGCAACGTTCCCCATCTCCCTCTAGTGTCTCGTAAGGGGAACGCGAGGACCAGGAGTGGAGGAAGAAAGATGAGACAGAGCTCGAAGGGCCGACTGGGTTCGGTGGCGGCGTTCGCCGCAGCTGCGCTGATCGCGTCGGTGGTTGTCGCCCCGGAGGCGCTGGCGGCGCCACCATCGAACGACGATTTCACCAGCGCGGAACCCATCACACAGGTCCCATTCGATGACACCACAGACGTCACCGATGCGACCTCAGAAGCAGGTGAGGAGACATCCTGCGGATACGGAGGGCATTCGGTCTGGTACTCGTACTCCGCCGCCGAGAACCAGAAGATCGTGGCCGACACGTTCGGGAGCGACTACGACACCAACCTAGGAGTGTTCGACGGGCCTCCGTCGCAGGACTCACTCGTGGCCTGCAACGGAGACTGGCATGGCAACCAGTCCCGGCTGAGCTTCGACGCGGAAACCGCAGCCACCTACTACTTCATGATTACCGGGAACGGTGGAGTGCTCGAGTTCCACGTCGATCTCGGGATACCGCCCAAGAACGACGACATCTCGAACGCGAAGAGCATCCCCGCCAAGCTGCCGTTCGTTCATAGCGAACAGACGACCGAGGCAAGTCTGGATCTAAGCGACCCCAATTGCTCGGGACGGGCACGCTCGGTGTGGTTCGAGTACCAGCGGCCCAAGAAGTGGGCCGCCAAGAAGATCGAGATGAACACCTTCGGTAGCAACTACGACACGACACTCTCGGTCTACAAGGGGAAGCCCGGGAATCTCGAGCAGATCCGTTGCGATGACAACACCGGCGGTATCCGCTCGAAGGTCAAGTTCGTCCCGGAGCCCGGCACGAAGTACTACGTCATGGTTGCTGCCTCGAGGAACAGCGCCGGCGGCGACCTCGTCCTGAAGGTGAAGAACGCGCCGGTACCGTTCCGTTACGCATTCTCGGTCGACCCGACGGGATCCGTGAGCGAAGTAACGGGGGTCGCGACGGTAACCGGAAAGATCACTTGCAACCTTGCCGCCAAGGCCTACCTCGAGTTCTCGATACGTCAGAAGGTCGGCGAGCACGTGGTGTCCTCGCGGGTCTCCAAAGCCATCGGTTGTAAGGACGGAACCAAGAGCTGGTCGGCGACCGCTTACTCGAGCCGGGCTTACAAGTCCGGGGACGCCGGAGTGTGGGTAGAGATCAGCGTTCCGTCACGGGATCGCAAGAGGTTGATCAAGAGGATCGTGCAGCTCTTATCCTGCAGTCGGTGCATCTGAGGTGATCGTTAGGCGGGGATGGAGCGCTCGAGGTCGTCGGCCTCGAGCGCATCTTCGAGCTCCATCTCTTTGTCCTCGCCTTCGATCTCGGCCAAGGTCCGCCCCTTGGCCGCCTCGATCACCTCGAGACGGCGGGAGAACTGGTTCGTAGCGAAGCCCATGAACTCTTCCTTCGAGAGTTCGAACGGAACCTTCTCCTTCTCCATCTCGTACTGGGTGAAGAGGAACTCGACGAGGCCCATGGCCGGTCCCATCAACTCGTTGACGGTGTCCTGGACCACGTCCCAGTTGGAGGGATCGGCGGCGATGTGTCGCCGGCATGTGTACGTGCCCCACGCCATGTGACGGCGCTCGTCGCGCCCGATCAGACGGATGACCTCCTGGATGCCGGGCAAGATGCCGCGGTCCTCGACCGTCCTGCGCCACGCGTGATAACCCGTCATCGCGAGCACGCCTTCGACGACCTGGTTGTAGACCACAGCGGCGCGCACCTGAGCGGCCGGCGACGGATCGTCGCGCAGAGCGTTCAGTGCCTCGGGGAGGATCCCGTAGAAGATGACGCCGTACCCGGGGTTCTTCTCGATCAACGGCGTGAGGTCGTGCGTCGCGCCGACGGCGTCGAGCCACCGACGGAAGGCCTCGATGTGTTTCGCCTCTTCGAAAGCGAACTGGGTGAGGTACATCTCGTCTTCCAATCGCCCCTCAGACGCAACCGCCTGCATGAACGGCTGGATGTCCTGGGTTACGGATTCCTCGCCGGCGATGAACGCGGCCGCCAGCTGGAGGGCGAGTTCGCGTTCGGCCTCGGTGAGCTTCTGCCAGTCCTCGGCGTCCTGCGTGAAATCGATGTCGG
>JAENWQ010000048.1 GCA_016649855.1 Actinomycetota bacterium
GACCAGTTGATCGCCGCGAACGACTTGGCCTTCGCTCCGCGAGCGAATTTGCGCGGTAGCACTCGCTTCGCAACCGGGATGAGCTTCCTAACGACACCCGACTGCATCGCCCGGGTTCCCGGCTTCAGAGAGAAGTAACCCCACTGCGCCAGCAAGGCATTGAGATGAACCGTGACCTCCCACGCGGTGAACCCGTGATCGGAGCACAGCACGACGCCCCCGTCGTCCCCTACCCAGTCATCGAGCAGGCCGATGATGTCGTCCAAGGCGGCGAAGCATCGCTCGACGTGCGGACGGATGTTCTTCGCCTGTGGGGTGTCATAAAGGACATCGGACGGATCCATGTAGCGGTAGTAGACGTGCTGGATCCGGTCGGGAGATTCCTGGACCGAGAACAGCACGTCGGGGGGATCGGTGGCAAGGAGCCGTTCGAGTACGACTTTGCGCTGGCGGATCGAATCGAGGGCCGTGATCGCGAGCTTCTCGTCGCGCCAGTCCTGTTCGTAGTTGGCGGAGATGTCGAGGACGTAGCCCGGCGCCCACTCGAGGATCTTCGCTTCGAGCTCGGCTCCATCGTGAGGCGAACCCCACGATGCGAACCCCCGCTGGTGTTCGCCGTAGCCGGGGGTCATCATCCCGGAGACCATCCAACCGTCGAGCGGCTGGGGCGGGTACGTGAGGGGCAGGTTGTAGATCCCCGCGCGGGCCCCCTGAGCGTTGGCCATCTCCCATATGGTCGGGGACCTGACCTTCCCGGAGTGCGACAGGCTCTGATGTTCGGCTTGGGCGTGCCCCTCGACGAAGCCGTAGATTCCGTGGCGACCGGGGTTGACTCCGGTGGCGGCCGAGGTCCACGCCGGAGGGGTGTAGGTGGGAACGGTGGACCGGAGCGATCCCCACGCTCCCTTGGCCTTCAGGGCGGCGAGGCGGGGCATCAGACCCGCTTCGATGAGCGGGTCGAGGAGGTGCCAGGCGGCCCCGTCGAGGCCGATGACAGCGGCTTTGGTAGTCATATCCCTCTCATCCTAGGGGTCCGGGTCAGGACCTGGAGCGGGCGCAGCTCATGATGGCGGGCAGGTCGGAGGTCGGGAACGCGGCCGACATGACCTGCTCGCCCGCGCGGTCCTCGTAACCCGGGGGCAGCTCGTCGTCCCAGTTGTCCTTCAAGCGGTAGTCGTTCATCCAGGTAGCGACATCGTCGAGCGTCTTGCCGGTGGCCGCCAGTTTGCCGGCGTCGATGAACATCCCCACCGCGCTCGTATTGATCACCGGGCTGTCCTCTTCACCTACATCCAGGAACTTCAGGAGATCTGTTTGCAGGGCGCCTTTGGCGATCGGCCACGCACCCGAGCTCTCGGTGCTCGGGGTATGTCCGTGATCGGCGACGAGGATCACCACGTAGTCACCGACGTTCTCTTTCAGGTAGCGCAGCAGCCGACCGAGGACCTCGTCTTGCGCCTGGAGGACGACGGGCTCCTCGGGGGAATCCATCGAGTACTGGTGCCCCGCGATGTCGGTCATCTTGAAGTTGGTGAACAGGAGGTCGGGGATGTCGTCCCGGCCGAACCCCTCTTGCTCCATCGTCTCGAGGAGGGCGTCGCCCATGTAGTTCACCCACGCGGGGTTGTCGTGCAGCTTCGCGATGTCGTGTCCCATCCACAACCCGTCGACCTCCCCGTCATCGCGGTCCAGCTCCTCGACGCGTTCATCGAGGCCCGGGAACGGGGTGAGGTATTCCGGCGTGTAGTAGTAGTCGGGGTTTCCGGTGATCTCTTCACTTTGACCGACGAGCCCCAGGAGGTCACGGTCTCCACCCGGCGTCAACAGGCCGTGACCCAGCATGCCGAGGTGCCACGACTTCCACGCGAGCATCCCCACGAGCGACTGGTTCCCGAAGGCTAGATCGATCAGGTCGGCGAATGTCGTCAGCTTCTCGTCCGACGGGATGCGACCGGCGAAGGCGTCGCGGATCTCATCGCCGAAGCGCATCGTGATCGAGGTGACGTCATGATCCTTGGGCCACGCTCCGGTGCCGAGGTTCGAATGGGTTGCCGGCGTGATGCTCGGTGACGAACCGACCGTGGCGCCGAGATAGGAGGTCCCCTTCCTCTCCATCCGAGCCAGGTTGGGCCATGCGTCGGGCCACCTCTCGAGCATGTTGCGCCCGACGCCGTCCCACACGACGGTCAGGACCAGCTTGGGAACCCCGGGAACGTCCGGCTTGAGAGCGTCTTCGAGGACCTGCCCGCGGCGAGGAGGTAGTTCGACGCCGGTGAGCCGGCCGACCGTCGGGTACACGTCGGTGATGCTCGCGTTCCGGTCGAGCGCTCGTCCCTGTCCCACGATCCGTTCCGGTCCGTAGAGCACGAGGGGGATGGTCTGGAGGTAGTCCCAGGGACCGGAGTGACTCCGGATGCCGAACGTCCCGACGTAGTTGGGGGCCTGAGGAACGAAGAGGAGGTCTTCCGTGTGCTCGGGAACCGTGCCCCGGTCGATCCTCGTGAGGATATCGAGATCGAGAGCACAGCCGCGCGAGACCGGATCGTTCGACTCGAAGGTCCTGTTCGCGACATCGATCTTCTGCGCGCTCTCGTTCACCTCGTCGGGCACCTTCTCGTCACCCGACGACGTGAAGAGAAAGACCCCGCCTCCGGTCAGCGCGGCAACGATCACGAGGGCCACAACCCTCCTGCCACGGATCGTCACTTGTTCTCCCAGATGCTCTCTACCAGTGCACGCGCGGCGCTCTCGTCGAGGGCGGCTTCCTCGATGATCGTGAACCGGCCCGGGCGGGTGTCGGGCGCGGCGAGGAGCACGGTCACCGCATCGTCCAGGCTCAGACCAAGCGCCGCAGGCTCGGCCGGCAGACCCAGCTTCGCGACGCGGTCTCGCAGGACACTCGGATCGTCGCCGTACAGAGCGGCAGAGAAGATGCATCCGAACGCGACCTGAGCGCCGTGCATCGCCGGGCCCCCGAAGAGCTCGTCGAGCGCGTGGGAGATCTCGTGCTCTCCACCCGAGGCCGGTCGCGACGAGCCCGAGTGGATCATCGCGACGCCCGAGAGGATCAACGCGTCGGCCAGCGACCTGAGGAACCGGTGGTCCCCCGCCGAGCCTGCGGGGTCGGCCTCGAGGAACGGTTCGATCGCGGCGTAGGAACGCTCGGACATATCCCAGGCGACGGGGTCGATCTCGGCCAGCCCGCGCTCTTCTGCGAGCGCCCAGTCCCTTAGGGCGAAGGGATTGGCGAACAGATCGCCGAGCCCGGCGCGCAGCGAGTCCACGGGGGACGCGGCGAGGGTGGGAAGCGACAGGTAGACCGAACGTGGAGCGATCGCTCCCAGGCTCCTCTTGATCCCGTGGTTGTCGAGAGCGACCGCCACCGGCGAGCACAGTCCGTCGTGCGATAGCTGAGTGGGGGCCGAGACCATCGTGAGGCCGGCGCGCGCCGTCGCCAGCTTGGCGAGGTCGAGGCACCGTCCGCCTCCGACGGCAACGACGAGGTCACACCCCGCGCGGTGTGCGTCGGCGCCCAGCGCCGAGGCCCAGTCGACCGATGCATCAGGAGAGGGGATCTCGTACCGCGCCCCCTTGATGGATCGTGCCAGTCGTTCACCATGAACCGACGCCACGACCAGTGGAGCGCTGACCCCGAGCTCGTCGACGAGGCCGGCAAGATGTACCGCGGCCGCATCCTCGTCACCCGCGTCGAAGACGACGACCCGCGGGGCTTCCAACTACGCGCTCGCGGGTGAGGCTTCGAGGCGTTCGATCACCGCGATGGCAGCAGCGAGGTCTTCAGGGTTGTCGACCTCGGCGTACTCGCCCTCTTCGACCGATGCGCTGCGTGTCTCGATGTGCGTCAGCATCTCCGCGTAGACGTCCTCGTAGTAGCCTTGTAAGCGCCCGGTCCACGCGAGATCTGTCGCGATATCACTGTAGAGGCGCGCCGCCGGAGGCCGTAGTAGCGAAACGCCCGCGTACTCGCCGTGTGCCAGAGCTCGCTTGAGGTGCTTGCCGATGGCCAGAACGCGGCCGCTCTCGACCCTGACGCGCATGTCCTCGTCGTCGAGATGCGTCCGTTCCTGAACCGCGAGGACGAGGTCGCCGGGGGCACCGGCCACGCGCCGGTAGACCTCGGGCGCTACGACCACGTCGGAGTTGACGACCAGCACGTCCATCCCGGGCGACTGGTCCAGGGCGACCCGAACCGAATGGAAGTTGCCCCACGAGGCATAGCGCGCATTGAACGAATACTGGGGAGTGAGGTCGGGGAATCGCTCCGCGACGTAGTCCTGTATCTCTTCTGGCTTGAATCCCGTAACTATCAGGATGTCTTCGATCCCGGCGGCCTTGAGACCACTCAGGATGTGATGGAGGAGCGGGGGATGGTCACCGACCGGCAGCAATGTCTTCGGCCGTTCGCCGCCCATCCGAACGCCTCTTCCTGCAGCCAGAACCGCAGCTCTTAGCTTCGCCACGAAACCTCCACCTCTGTGTCCTCCCTGAGTTTCTTCGTCCACACCAACACGTCACCCTCCCGGGTCCAGCCGGGGGCCCGGATAACCGTCGCACCACCTGGGAGAGTGAGCCTGATGGTCATCGACTCGAGATTGACCTTCGGCTGATGCTGTATCACCAACCGGTAGACCGACCGTTCGCCCACCGTTCTGATCACGTCCGGCACGTTGTAGTCGTAGCCGATCGACGCATCCTCACCGGGCGGGACTACGAGCGTGGCCGACCATACCTTCTTGCCCGCTTCCGATTCCTCGGGGGGCCCGCCGCCTGACCAGGCGGCGGGCACAGGATCGTCGATCCTCTCGCCATCGATCGTCGGAGTTCCCTCGAGCGTCGCGTCGCCCGGAACGTAGAGGCTCAGCATCGGCCTGTGGGTGGGACCCGAGTCACCCATGATCCAGCGCGGCTGCGGGGCGAAGACCCCGTTGTGAACGCCGAGGACCGTCGATACGTGAGCGTCGGCGCCGTCGACCTCGATCGACATGTCGGTGCTCTGCGTAGAGAAGTAGTCGAGCTTGTTGCCGCCCACGTTCTGCTCCACCACGTAGACGAAGTCGGATCCCTTAGCCGGTCGGATGGCTCCATCCCAGCCCATGTGCTTGATGAATTGCTGCTCTGCGGGTTCCTTCATCCATATCTGGATCCGCTTCTCGGCGAGCGCCGAGCCCGCTCCCTCGAGGAGATCTGTCGGGCGCTTCGGATTCACCGCCCGGGCGAAGAACTCATCGACGACCTGGCGCAGAACGGCTCTGCGGAACTTGGGGATGGGGTATTTGCCGTAGGCGAGGTAGAGCGAGAACGGGACCACTCGATTTGCGGTGATGTAGTTGCCGGCCTTCGTCTCGAACGGCCCCACGCCCGGCATCATCTTCTGCAACGTGAACGGATCGACGGCCATGAAGCCGTCGAACTCGGGAAGCTCGATCTTCGGGTTGTCGAGGTCGGCCGCCTTCGCGTAGTCCAACATCACGCGGGCGGACAACGGCCAATCCGGGCTCCAGTTGGCGTTGCCGAAGCGTTGCGCGTCGGGGATCTGCCGGATGATCCAGGCGTCGTCCGGCAACGGGATGTCGAACTGCGGCCGGTCCTCACCCTCGACCTCGTAAACGCTCGCGGCCGCCCCCTTCTTCTTGTCGCCGAGCGACACCTTTCCGCCATCGATCTCGAGCGTGGAGAACTGGAGGATCGCTCCGCCGGTGCCGCGCTGCTCGGCATTGTTCTGGAACCCGAGCAGGTAGGTCCGGGGCCCGTCGGCCCCCAGGATGCCCGGGAGCACCTCGAAACCGGCTTCAGCGTCGGCCAGGCGGACGTCCGCTTCGGCCGCTTGCTCGATCGCGTCCGCGAGCTTGGGCCTGATCCGGCTCGGGAGGTTCTGGGGCTCGACCTGTTGCAGCTCCGCCGCGCTCTTCTGAAGCCCGATCCTCACGCCGTGGACGCGCCCGGCGAGGTCCTCGATCTGCGCGATGTCGATGATCGATCCGCCGTCCGGATCGTCCGGGTCGGGCGAGATCAGGTTGCCGCCGATGGCGTCGTCCGCGACCCCCACGGTTTCGAACGCCGCGGCGCTCGAGAACTCCGTCGCGTTGACGAAGTGGTCGATCTCCCCGAGGGCGTCGTCCGCCACCGGGATCAGTTCGGCGATGTCGAGCAGAGGACTGCGGCCGTCGAGCCCGGCGCGGGCGCGCTCCGAGGCCGCGATCGCGAACGCCGTATCGGCGCGGGCCTTATCGAGTTGCCCGGCCGACAGCTTGTCCTCCGCGTGCTGTACGCGATCGGCGGTTTCGAGCAAGCCGGAAGCGAGTCGCCACGGTCCGGCGAGCATGAGGAGCCACAGGAAGATCCCGCCCAGGGCCACCAGGACGGCTCCGGCTCCCACGAGACCGGCCGGCAGGGATTGCTTCTCCGGTGCCTCGCTCATCCGGCTCCGGCCGCGATCTCTCTTAATCGCGGCGCCACCTCTCGTGCGAACAACTCGATCGAACGAGCCGCGGGCTCTGCGTCCATGCCCGGGTAGTGCAGCCTCACCACCAGGTGAGACTCGGGATACGAGCCGAGGACCTTGACGGCCCCGGCCAGATAGTCGACGACCTGCTCGGGGGTCCCGTACGCGGTCGTCTTGCGGATGTCCTCCTCGGACGGCGGAACGATCTCGAGAGGCTTCCCGGGGACGTCGGTCCCGGCCCGCCAGCCCGCGTACACACCGAGCTGGTGTGAGGTGCCGGCCCGTACCGTGGGCCAGTCACGCTCCGGGTCTTCGGTTACGAAGGTGTTCTGGAGCAGCGCAACGAGCGGGGCGCCGTCGCGACCGCTTGCGGCACGGGCCTTGGAGGCGAGCTCGAACGCGGCCGCGACCCGTTCCGGTTCTGCTCGGGACGAGATGTACCCGTCGCCGATGCGCCCGGCGCGTTCGATGGCCTTGTCGACGAAGCCACCGATCAACAGCGGAGGGACGCGGTAGGGCTTCGGGGTCACCGACACGCCGTCGAAGTGGAAGTACTTCCCGTCGAAGTCGAACCGTTCTTCGGTCCACGCGAGCTTGAGGATGCGGGCGATCTCAACCGTACGGCCGACCCGGGTGCGAGGGTCGATGTTGGACTGCCTGAACTCCTCGTCGCGCCATCCCAGAGCGAGGCCCGCGATGACCCGTCCCTTTGATAGCTGATCGACGACGGCGAAGTCCTCGGCAAGACGGATCGGGTCGTGGAAGGGGGCCAGGACGACCCCGGTCCCGAGCTCGATCCTCTCGGTCACCGCGGCGAACGCGGCCAGCATCGGCAGCAACGACGGGAGGTACCCGTCGCCCGAGAAGTGGTGCTCGGACACCCACGCGGAGTCGAGCCCCTCGGCCTCGGTCAGCCGGACGAGGGCGAGGGCGTCCTGGTATTCCTGATGGAACGTCCGGGATGAGGACGGGGGGATCTGACCGGTGAACAGGCCGACCCCGAGCTTGAAGGTCACCCGCGGAGACTAACTTGGGTCCTCTGCAATATGCCTCAGAGCTGGCTGCGGGCGGCCACCAGGTCTGCGATCTCGCCGATCATCTCGGTGAGGTCGTAGTCCTTGGGCGTGTAGACCACGGCGACCCCGAGCTCGAGGAGCTTGGCGGCGTCCTCGTCGGGGATCACCCCGCCGACCACCACGGGAACCTCGGCCACATCGACGCCCTCGGCGCGGAGGCGATCGAGCACGTCGGGGACCAGCCATCCGTGGGCTCCGGAGAGGATCGAGAGGCCGATCACGTGGACGTCTTCCTCGGCCGCCGCCCGCGCAATCTGTTCGGGCGTCAGGCGGATGCCCTGGTAGATGACCTCGAAGCCGGCGTCTCTCGCTCTAACCGAGACCTGCTCGGCTGCGTTCGAGTGGCCGTCGAGTCCGGGCTTCGCCACCAGCATGCGGAGCTTGCCCACCCCCCGCGCCGTCTGTGCGGCCTTCACCCGCGCCCGGATCCCGTCGAGGCCCTCGCCGTGAGCGGCGCCGGCGCCGACCCCGGTGGGGGCGCGGTACTCACCGAACGTCTCCCGGAGCGCGTCGGCCCATTCACCGGTCGTAACGCCTGCCTTCACCGCCGCGATCGAGGCCTCCATCAGGTTCTCTTCGGTACCGGCCGTTCGCTTGAGCTCCTCGAGGGCGGCGGCGGCCGCGCCCCCGTCCCGTTCGGCGCGCCAGCGTTCGAGGCTCTCGATCTGGGCGGCCTCGTACCTCGGATCGACCTTCTCGTAGGCGAGCTCGTCCATCCCCGCGACGAGAGGAGATGGCTCGGCTTCGGTGTAGCGGTTGAGCCCGACGACCACCGAGGCTCCGGATTCGATCGCCCGGCGCCGGTCGGCGTGGGATGCGACCAGTTGCTCCTTCATGTACGAGAGCGCATCGACCGAGCCCCCGGCGTCGAGGACCTTCGAGAGTTCGACCCACGCCGCATCCGCGATCTCCGCGGTAAGCCCCTCGACGACCTTCGAGCCTTCGAAGATGTCTCCGTACTCGAGGAGGTCTGATTCGAAGGCGAGGATCTGCTGCGCTCGAAGCGACCACTGCTGGTCCCATGCCCTCGGCAGGCCCAGGGCCTCGTTCCACGCCGGCAGCTGCACCGCCCGGGCGCGCGCATCTTTGGCCTGGGTGACGGCGAGCATCTCGAGGAAGATCCGGTAGACGTTGTTCTCCGGCTGGAGCGAAGTGAGACCGAGCGAATTGACCTGCACGCCGTACCGGAACCTGCGGAACTTGGGGTCATCGACCCCGTAGCGCTCCCTGGTCACGCGGTCCCACAGCTGGTTGAACGCCCGCATCTTTGCGGTCTCTTCGATGTAGCGGATCCCGGCGTTGCAGAAGAACGAGATCCGCCCCACGAGCCTGGGGAAGTCGGCGTCCGACACCCTTCCGGTTGCCTTGACCGCGTCGAGCACGGTTATCGCGTTGGCGAGCGCATAGGCGACCTCGAGCACGGGCCCGGCACCCGCTTCTTGCAGGTGGTAGGAGCACACGTTGATCGGGTTCCATCTCGGCGTTTCGTGAAGCGTCCAGGTGATCAGGTCGGTGGTGAGCCGGATCGATGGTTCGGGCGGGAAGATGTAGGTCCCGCGTGAGAGGTATTCCTTGAGGATGTCGTTCTGGGTCGTTCCCTCCAGCGCCTTGCGTTCGGCGCCCTGCTCCTCGGCGACCGCGGCGTAGAGGGCCAAGAGCCACATCGCGGTCGCGTTGATCGTCATAGAGGTATTCATGCCGGCGACCGGGATCCCGTCGAAGACGGCCCGCATGTCGCCGATGTGGCCGATCGGAACCCCGACCTTGCCGACCTCGCCCTTGGCCATCAGATGGTCCGAGTCGTATCCGGTCTGCGTGGGAAGGTCGAAGGCGACCGAGAGGCCCGTCTGCCCCTTACCGAGGTTCGACTTGAAGCGCGCGTTAGTCTGCTCGGGCGTCGCGTAGCCCGCGTAGGTCCTGAAGATCCACGGTTCGTCGCGTTCCCGTCGGGGGCCTGACATAGACGCCATGTTAGTGCCTGCCCCGGTTCGGTTAGGTTGTCCAATCTTTACAATTCGCCCTCGGAGGGACCCGTGAGCATCGAGATCAAGAAGATCGGAGTCGTCGGGTGCGGGACCATGGGGTCCGGCATCTGCGAGGTATGCGCCCGAGGTGGCTTCGAGGTGGTCTTTATGGAAGCCGACGAAGAACAGGTGCGTCACGGTAACGAACGCATCACCCGCAGCGTGGAGCGCGCGGTCGACCGCGGGAAGCTCGATCGTGCGGAAGCGGACGGGGCGCTGGCTCGTATCTCCTCGGCGATGACCTACGAGGGCCTGGCCGACTGCGACCTGATCTTCGAGGCCGTCCCGGAACAGCTCGATCTCAAGAAGAAGGTGTTCGCCGACCTCGATCTGGTGGCGAAGCCGGATGCGATATTCGCCACCAACACCTCTTCGCTGCCCGTCATCGACATGGCGGTCGCGACGTCGCGACCGGCGCGCGTCCTTGGGTTCCACTTCTTCAACCCGGCAACCGTGATGAAGCTCGTCGAGTTGGTGCACACGGTCGCAACCGACCCCGACGTACTCGAGTCCGCGGAGCGGTTCGCCTCCGCGCTCGGGAAGTCCGCGGTGCCGTGCCGGGATCGTGCCGGGTTCATCGCGAACCTCCTGCTGTTCCCCTATCTCAACTCCGCGACAAGGATGCTCGACGGAGGCTTCGCTACGAGAGAAGACATCGACGCCTCGATGCAACTCGGATGCGGCCACCCGATGGGTCCCCTCGGGCTGCTGGATCTGATCGGGCTCGACTCCGGTTATGAGATCTGCGAGGCGCTCTGGCGTCAGTTCCGTGACGACCAGGACGCCCCGTCGCCTCTCTTGAAGCAGTACGTGGTCGCCGGCTACCTGGGCCGGAAGACGGGGCGTGGGTTCTACCGCTACGAGAAGCCCGAGTCTCCCAACGTGGTCGACGGCGTGGAGAAGGGCGCCGAACAGGGGGACGGCACCTCGGACATCACCGCGATCGGCGTGGTGGGTACCGGCTTGATGGCATCGGGTATCGCCGAGGTCGCAGCCAAGGCCGGGAACGAGGTCATCCTGCGCGGTCGCAGCGAAGCGTCGATCAAGAAGGCGAAAGCTGCGATCACCAAGAGTCTCGACCGCATGGTGTCCAAGGGCAAGCTCGAGCAGTCGGGGGCCGACGAGATCCTCGGGCGCGTCACGACCACGCTCGAGTTTTCCGATCTGGCCGAATGTGATCTGGTGGTCGAGGCGGTGGCCGAAGACCTGGCGATCAAAGAGGGCGTCTTCCGCGAGCTCGATGGGGCAGTGAAGCCCGATGCCATCCTTGCGACGACGACCTCGTCGTTGTCGGTCGTGGACCTCGCTGCCGCGACGGATCGACCCGACAAGGTCATCGGTCTCCACTTCTTCAACCCGGCCCCCGTCATGAAGCTGGTCGAGGTCGTGCGTACGGTCGCGACCGCCGAAGACGTCGAGGAACGCGCTACCGCGTGGGTGAACTCCATCGGCAAGCGTCCGGTACGGTGCCGCGACCGGGCGGGCTTCATCGTCAACTTCCTGTTGTTTCCGTACCTGAACGACGCTGTGCGCATGCACGAAGAGGGCTACGGCACGCCCGAGAACATCGATACGGTCATGAAGCTCGGCTGCGCGCATCCCATGGGACCGTTCGAGCTGATGGACATCGTCGGACTCGATGTCACCCATGCGATCCTGTCGTCGTTGCACGAGGAGTTCAGGGAGCGCCGTTACGCCCCGGCCCCCCTGCTCGAGCACATGGTCAGAGCGGGCTATCTCGGACGTAAGACCGGCCGCGGGTTCTACGACTACTCGAAGTAGGCCTTGCGCAATCGACCTCGCGCGGTAGGTTGCACTCTTCATGGGATATCGGACTTATCACCCATCGGGCAGGAAGCCTTCGACGATCGTGTGGGTCGTCGGCTTGCTTGTGATGCTCCTGGCCGGAACTCTCGTTGCGGGACCGCCGACGTTGGCCAAGAAGAAGAAACCCAAGAGCTGGACCCGCACGCACAGGGTTGCCCCCGGGGTCAAGTACACGCAGATAAAGGACGTCCGCGGGCCGTACCGCATCCATATCGTGTCGATCAAGCTCTCCAAGGCTTCGACGCTGGACACGGTCCTGGCCAA
Organism: Actinomycetota bacterium; assembly: GCA_016649855.1. Lineage (GTDB taxonomy): Bacteria > Actinomycetota > CADDZG01 > CADDZG01 > WHSQ01 > WHTI01. The sequence goes on from JAENWQ010000048.1 coordinate 11,655, forward strand.
CGACACGCTTCCCGGTTTGGAGCGCACGTCGGACATGGCACACCGGTCGCACGCTCTGGTGGCGATCAACGGTGATTACGCGCAGTCCTCGGGACGTCCGACGCACACGCTCGCGGTGGATGGTGATCTGAGCCAGACGCCGTTGATGTGGGGCCGGAACTTCTCGGTCGATCGCTCAGAGTCCCAGGCGTACATCGGTCACCCCCAGACTCGGGCGTGGATGTACGAACCCGACAACGACCTCGAGCTCGGTATCGAGCGGGTCAACGCCGGTGCCCCGAGCGCAAACGAGCTGGCCCTCTTCACCAGCGCGGGAGGGGGCGAGGAGATCCCTCCCGAGAACGCCTGCTCCGCCCGTTTGATGCAGGTCACGGCGGCCACGCCGCGGGGGAACCATGGGGTCGAGGCCGACTTCGAGGTCGACCAGGTTCTGTGCGGACCCAAGAGGCTGTGGCTCAAGGGCGGCGTGGTCGTTTCGACGCCCCGCGAGGGCAAGAGGGTCACGGAGATCACTTCGCTCCTTCCCGGCAACGCCGTGTCCCTGGGTTGGACGCTCGGGTGGCGGGGCGTGCTCGACACGATCGGGGGCAACCCCACGATGATCGAAAACGGCCAGATCATCGATGCCAACGTCTCCGGGGCGGGCTCGTTCTTCGTCCGTCACCCGCGTACCGGCGTGGGCTCAACCGCGGACGGACGGGTCCTCTTCGTAACCGTCGACGGGAGACAGCCGGGTTACAGCATCGGGATGACGCTCGAGCGGTTCGCCCGGCTGTTCAAGGTCCTCGGTGCGAGATGGGCCCTCAACCTCGACGGCGGTGGCTCCACGACCATGGTGATCAAAGGAAAGATCAAGAACCGTCCTTCGGGCGGGGGCGAGCGTGCGGTGTCCTCAGCCCTCGTGTTGTTGCGAGGCCAGGATCCGGGGGAATCTTCGGGATCGTTCGGAGCCGCCACCGCTTCTTCTTCTTCGGCGGTACCCACCTCGCTCGCGTGGCAACAGATCGTGGCCGACGGTGCATCGACGGGTGGACTGGCCGATGCACTCGTGCGTAAAGGCGTTCCCCTTCCGCCGTCGATGAGGAAGGCGGCGGCCACGTTCCGGTCGCTGAGGGCCCGGTCCCACCAGCACACTTCGCCATAGCCATCCTCCGCTAGGGTTCCGTGCATGGATCAGAGGGTCGCCTTCGTCACCGGCGCTGCCTCGGGGCTGGGCCGCTCGATAGCAGGACGTCTCGCGTCCGACGGACTTCACGTCGTGGTTGCCGACATCACGGGCGACGCCTCCGCCGTGGTGGTCGAAGAGATCGTCGCCGCGGGTGGATCGGCCGAGTGGGTCCACTGTGACGTCGGGGACATCGATTCCGTTCGTGTCGCAGCCGAGCAGGTCGTCTCAACCCGCGGCGGGGTCGACGTCCTCGTGAACAACGCCGGGTTCGACATCCCTGGGTTCTTCCTCGAGAGCGATCCCCGGGACTGGGACGCGATCGTCCGCGTCGTGATGATGGGGACCCTGAACTGCACCTACGTCCTGGCCCCATCGGTCGCCGAGCGCTGCCGGGCGTCCGGCTATGGACGCATCGTGAACATCGCCTCCGACGCGGGCCGGGTCGGTTCCATGGGCGAGGCCGCGTACTCGGCGGCGAAGGGGGGCGTGATCGCGTTCTCGAAGTCGATGGCCAGGGAGCTGGCCCGCGACCGCGTGACCGTCAACGCGGTGTGCCCGGGCCCGGCAGAAACGCCGATGACCGACCGCATCCGCCAAGCCCCTTTGGGAGCGAAGCTGATGGGTCAGATGGAGCAGGTCACTCCGTTGAAGCGCCTGGCCGACCCGGCAGAGGTTGCGGCGATCGTCGCTTACTTCGTCTCCTATGAGGCGGGCTTCACCACCGGTCAGACCGTGAGCATCTCCGGGGGCCTGTCGATGCACGGCTAGCGGCCGGCGTCCCCACCGCTGTCGTCGCTGTCTTCCGAGATGTCGTCGTCCCCATCGGGGGCGTCAACCTCATCGGGGGCGTCAACCTCATCC
>JAENWQ010000075.1 GCA_016649855.1 Actinomycetota bacterium
AGATCAAGTATTCGACTATCCAGAACTGGTACCCGGGCGACAAGGAGGGCAACGGCGGCATCTACAACTTCGTGACCAAGCGCGGGAAGGCCCGCGGCGTGAACTCCAAGATCTCGTGGACACAGGTGGAGACCGGCGCGGCGATCACCTGGAAGTACCCCGGAGTCATCCTGCAGGGGGACAACTCCGTCGGGGAGTTCTACTCCGTGGCCCTCACCAACAACTATCAGCAGGCCGACACCGGTACCAAGATGATCCACCTCGGCCGGAACACCCGGAGCACCATCGTCTCCAAGGGCATCTCCGCGGGCCACGGGCAGAACACCTACCGCGGCCTGGTGAAGATCATGAAGGGTGCCGCCGGCGCCCGGAACTACTCCCAGTGCGACTCGCTGCTCATCGGCGACCAGTGCGGCGCCCACACCTTCCCCTACATCGAGGTCAAGAACCCCACGACCCGGATGGAGCACGAGGCGACGACATCCAAGGTCGGCGAGGACCAGATCTTCTACCTCCGCCAGCGGGGGCTCTCGGCCGAAGACGCGGTTTCGATGATCGTCAACGGCTTCGCCAAGCGCGTATTCCGCGAGCTGCCGATGGAGTTCGCCGTCGAGGCGCAGAGGCTGCTGACGGTCAGCCTTGAGGGGAGCGTGGGCTAGATGCTCTCGGTCAGGAACCTGCACGTGAAGGTCGGCGGCCGCGAGATCCTCAAGGGCGTGGACCTCGAGGTCGCCGCCGGCGAGGTCTGCGCCATCATGGGCCCGAACGGATCGGGCAAGAGCACCCTGGCGCAGGTCCTAGCCGGCCAGGAGACCTACGAGGTCACCGCCGGGGAGGTCCTCTACGAGGGCCAGAACCTGCTGGAGCTGAATCCCGAGCAGCGCGCCCGCGAGGGGGTCTTCCTCGCCTTCCAGTACCCGGTGGAGATCCCGGGCATCGGCACCGCCTACTTCCTCCGGGCGGCCCTCAACGCCATCCGCAAGCACCGCGGCCTCGACGAACTCGACGCCATGGACTTCCTCCCGCTGATCAGGGAGAAGCTGAAGCTTCTCGAGATGGACGACGCGCTCCTCAGCCGCGCGATCAATGAGGGCTTTTCCGGCGGGGAGAAGAAGCGCACCGAGATCCTCCAGCTCGCGGTCCTCGAGCCCAGGCTCGCCATCCTGGACGAGACCGACTCGGGCCTCGACATCGACGCCCTCAAGATCGTCGCGGGCGGGGTCAACGCGCTCCGGGACCCCGAGCGGGCCATCATCATCGTCACCCACTACCAGCGGCTGCTGAGCTACATCGTCCCGGACACCGTGCACGTCTTGGTGGCCGGCCGGATCGTCGCCTCGGGCGGCCGGGAGCTGGCCCTAGAGCTTGAGGAAAAGGGCTACGGGTGGGTCGAGACCGAGCCCGAGTCCGCCGTCCCCGCGCCAGCATGAAGGGGCCGAGGTCGAGACCGTGAGCGTCGTGGCACAAGCGCAGGAGAGCCACCTGGAAACCTTCGCCCGTTTCGAGGAGGGCGCGGCCGGGAGCGATCTCGGGTGGCTGCGCTCGATCCGCCGGTCGGCCATGGCCCGCTTCTCCGAGCTGGGGTTCCCGACCACCCATGACGAAGACTGGCGCTTCACCAACGTGGCCCCGATCGCCGAGACCCCCTTCGGGCTCGCCCGGGTCGGGGGCGTCGAGTTCACCTCCCGCGAACTCGACCGGCTAAGGGTCCCGGGCTTCGCTTCGATCCGGCTCGTCTTCGTCAACGGCCGCTACGAGCCGAAGCTCTCCCGGCTGGGGCCGCTGCCGGCGGGCGTGAAGGTCGGAAGCCTCGCGCACGAGCTCGCCGCCGACCCAGGCTCCCTCGACGAGCACCTCGCCCGGTACGCCGACTATCGGAACGACGCATTCAGCGCCCTCAACACGGCCTTCATCGAGGACGGGGCGCTCGTGCGCATCCCGTCGCGGACGGTGCTCGAGGAGCCGATCTACCTGCTCCACATCTCGGCCCCAGGCACCGGGCCGACCGTCACGCACCCGCGCAACCTCATCGTGGCGGGCGACGAGACCCAGGCGACCGTCGTGGAGGACTACGTCTCGCTCGACGGCGAGGTCCACTTCTCGAACGTGGTCACGGAGGTGGTGGTCGGCGAGAACAGCGTGCTTGGCCACTACCGGATCGAGCGGGAGAGCGGGCAGGCGTTCCACGTCTCGACCCTCCGGGTCGAGCAGGGCCGCGCGAGCGCCGTCGCCTCCCACTCGCTCCTGCTAGGCGGCGCGCTGGTCAGGAACAACGTCCACCCGGTGCTCGCGGGCGAGGGGAGCGACTGCCTGATCAACGGCCTGTTCATGGGAGCCGGCCAGCAGCACCTCGACAACTACATGAAGGTCGAGCACGCCAGCCCGCACTGCACGAGCCGGCAGTTCTACAACGGCATCCTCGACGGCCGCTCGCGGGGGGTGTTCCACGGCCGGATCGTCGTGCACAAGGACGCCCAGAAGACCGACGCCAAGCAGACGAACCGGAACCTGCTGCTCTCCGAGGGGGCGCAGATCGACACCAAGCCCCAGCTCGAGATCCACGCCGACGACGTGAAGTGCACCCACGGCGCGACCATCGGCCAGGTCGATGAGGACGCGATCTTCTACCTGCGCTCCCGCGGGATTTCCGAGGCGTCGGCGCGGGATCTGCTGCTCGAGGCGTTCGCCGGCGAGAGCCTCGAGAAGATGAAGGAGGAGCCGGTCCGCAGGCACCTGGAGGGGCTCGTGAGGCAATGGCTGCGTCGGGAGACGGTGTTGGAGGGAGCCCGATGAGCGCGGCCGCGAGCACCATCTTGGAAGGGATCCGCCGAAACGCGTCGAGCGGCTTCGACGTCGAGGAGGTGAGGCGCGACTTCCCGATCCTTGGCGAGAAAGTCCGCGGCAAGCCGCTCGTCTACCTCGACAATGCCGCGACGACCCAGAAGCCGCGGGTCGTCATCGAGAGGTTGGACGGGTACTACCGGACGGAGAACGCGAACATCCATCGGGGGATCCACTTCCTGAGCGAGCGGGCCACGCAGGCTTACGAGGAGGCCCGCGCCACGGTGGCGCGCTTCCTCGGGGCCGCGGATGCCCGCGAGATCGTCTTCGTCCGGGGCACCACGGAGGGCATCAATCTCGTCGCGCAGAGCTACGGCAGGAAGTTCATCGGGGAGGGCGACGAGATCGTCGTCTCCGCGATGGAGCACCATTCCAACATCGTCCCCTGGCAGATCCTGCGCGAGCAGGTCGGCGCCGGGCTCCGCGTCATCCCGATGAATGACCACGGGGAGCTACTCGTCGATGAGTACGAGAGGCTCTTCAGCGACCAGACGAAGCTCGTCGCGGTGACCCACCTCTCGAACGCCCTTGGCACGATCAACCCCGTCGGCGAGATCATCCAGATCGCGCACCGGCACGGCGTCCCCGTCTTGGTCGACGGGGCCCAGGCCGCGCCTCACCTCAGGGTTGACGTACGGGAGATCGATTGCGACTTCTACGCCTTCTCGGGCCACAAGCTCTACGGCCCGACCGGCGTCGGCGTCCTCTACGGCAAGGCCAGCCTCCTCGATGCCATGCCTCCCTACCAGGGAGGCGGGGACATGATCAGCTCGGTCACCTTCGAGAAGACCCTCTACAACGTCCTTCCCTACAAGTTCGAGGCCGGGACCCCCAACATCGCGGGCGCGATCGGGCTCGGGGCTGCGATCGACTATCTGAGCAAGGTCCGGCTGGACCTCGTCGCCGCGCACGAACGGGAGCTGCTCGCCTACGCGACCGAGGCGGTCTCGGCGATCAAGGGCGTGCGGATCATCGGTACCGCACGGGAGAAGGCGGCTGTCCTGTCCTTCGTCCTCGACGGGGTGCACGCCCACGATGTCGGCACGATCCTGGACCAGGACGGGATCGCGATCCGCGCCGGCCACCACTGCGCCATGCCCGTCATGGAGCGCTTCGGGGTGCCGGCGACCGCGAGGGCGTCGCTCGGCCTCTACAACACGAGGGAGGAAGTGGATGCTCTCGTCGGAGCGATCGAGAAGGTCAAGCGGGTGTTCGGCCGATGACTGAGCTAAGCGAGCTCTATCAGCAGGTCATCCTGGACCATAATCAAAAGCCGCGCAACTTCGGAGAACTCGAGGGCGCGAACCGGACGGCCGAGGGCTACAACCCGCTTTGCGGCGACCGGGTCACCGTCTACCTGCAGTTGTCCGGCGACGTGATCAGGGAGATCAGCTTTTTGGGCTCGGGCTGCGCGATCGCGACGGCCTCCGGCTCGATGATGACCGCCAGCGTGAAGGGAAAGACGAAGGCCGAAGCCGAGGTCCTCTTCCAGAGGTTCCATGGCCTGGTCACCGGAGGGCCGGACGCGCCGGTCAACCCAGAGGCGCTCGGAAAGCTCGCCGTCTTCTCGGGCGTGTTCGAGTTCCCCGTCCGGGTGAAATGCGCGACCCTCGCGTGGCACGCCCTGCACGCCGCGCTCGACGGGAACAGAGGGACCGTTTCGACCGAGGAAGGTGGCCGTCGTGAGACATAGAGGCCGATGCCCAAGTCCGGCCAGGAAGCGAATGGTCCGGGGGCATTCTTTTCAGACGGAAGGAGGAAGTGCATGATCACGCTTACTGGCGATGCGGCCGAGGTGGTGCGGGGTCTCCTGGCCGATGAGGACTTGCCCGCAGGAACGGCGTTGCGGGTGGACGTCACGAACGAGGGCTGCGAGGGGAGCAGGACCAAGTTTCGGTACGCCCTGGGCTTCGATCCCGAGCCGGCCCGGCCGGACGACCATCTCTTCGAGAGCGAGGGGATCCGGATCGTAGCGAGCCGCGAGAGCCTGCCACACCTGGACGGTCTCCGGCTCGCCGTGCGCCGGAAGTTCGGAGGCGTGGAACTCACTTTCCAGAATCCGAGGGCCACGCACAGCTGTGGATGCGGGCACACGTTCTCCGACGAGGAAGTAAACCCCGAAGAGACGGAGGCGAGCGCGAACCGATGACAACCCATCAGCCCACTACCCTGAGCCGCGATTGCGAGGCGATCCGCATCCCCAGCGGCGACGGGGTCATCCTCCCCGCAGGTACCGAGGTCAGGGTGGTGCAGTCGCTCGGCGGCAGCTGCACCGTGACGACAGCCAGGGGGGACATGCTGCGCATCGCGGGCAAGGACGTCGATGCCGTCGGGGAGGAGATCGCGCCGACGCCACAGAGCGGAGCGCCCGCGGCGGCGGAAGGTCCTGTCGACATCGAGAAGATGGCCTGGGATCAGTTGAGGATGTGCTTCGATCCCGAGATCCCCGTCAACATAGTCGACCTCGGCCTCGTCTCTGTCTGTCTGGTCACGCCATTGCCCGACGGGGGGAACAAGGCGGAGGTGAAATTCACGCTCACCGCCCCGGGCTGCGGCATGGGCGACATCCTCAAGACGGACGTTGAAACCAAACTTCTGAGCGTTCCGGGCATCGAGGATATCGACGTCGAGCTCGAGCTGTACCCCCCCTGGGACCCCAGCAGGATGTCCGAAGCCGCCAAGCTTCAGCTCGGCATGATGTGAGACGCGGCTCGGGTTGGGGACCGACTCCGCCATGTCCTGGCCCCCGGGCCGGTACTGGAAGCAGAGATGGAGAGGCTTGCCGAGGTCTCTCCGGAAACCGCGGTCCTCGGGAGCTACCGGCGCATAGAACAGGTGAAGAATGAAGAAACGGTGTCCAGGAGGAAGGCTTAAGACATGACGTACGTCATCGCTGAGCCCTGCATCGGCGTCAAGGACCGTGCGTGCGTGGACGAATGTCCCGTCGACTGCATCTACGAGGGCGAGGAGCAGCTCTTCATCCACCCGGAGGAGTGCGTCGACTGCGATGCTTGCCTGCCGGCCTGTCCGGTCGACGCCATCTTCCCGGCCGACAACGTCCCTTCGGAGTGGACCAGCTTCACGACCGGGCAGGCGCAGTGGTTCGTCGACCACCCCGACGCCTCTGGAGGCGCGATGGAGAGCCCCTTCGCCCCGGCCGAAGAACGAGGCGAGTAACTCTTTCTAAACATCCGGCGCGATTTCAGCGCGCTGGCGTGTGTTCACGAGCGAACGAACTAAGGAGGGCGCAGGCGTCTGCATGTTAGTTTCCACCCGGTATCCAGGGCGTTTGCGAGGGTCTCCGGGTCCCCGACATCCCGGATAAGGGACCCTGACGGACAGAGGAACTCGACGCGTCAAGACAGGGAGCGGTAGCGACAAGTGCCTGAGGGCGGAACCTATTTCGGCCAGTACGTCACGATCGGCATATTCGCTCTTGTGGGCGTCGGTCTCGTCCTCGGGGCGCTGGCGCTCGCCAAGCTGGTCGCCCCTAACGTCCCCGACACGGACAAATACACGACCTACGAGTCCGGGATCGACCCGATCGGCTCCGGCTGGTCCCAGGTCAACGTCCGCTACTACATCTTCGCCTTGCTGTTCGTGGTGTTCGATGTCGAGGCGGTGTTCCTGTTCCCCTGGGCGATCGTGTTCCAGGGACTTGGGACCCAGGGGTTCGTTGAGATGGTCATCTTCATCGGCATCCTTGCGATCGCCCTCCTCTACGCCGCGAAGAAGGAGGTGCTCGAATGGCAGTGATCGAGAAAGTAAAGCTTCCCAAGCCGGTCTCCTGGGCGCTCAACTGGAGCCGGAAGTATTCGCTGTGGATGATGCAGTTCGGCCTCGCTTGCTGCGGGATCGAGATGGGGGCGGCTCTCGCTACCAAGTTCGACGTGATCCGCTTCGGCGTGATCCCCTTCCCGGCATCTCCTCGCCAGGCCGACCTGCTCGTCGTGGCCGGCACCGTGACCGACAAGATGGCGGCCCCGATCAAGCGCGTCTACGACCAGATGCCGGAGCCCAAGTACGTGATCTCGATGGGTTCGTGCGCCAACTGCGGCGGGCCGTACTGGGACTCCTACTCGGTCACGAAGGGCGTCGATCAGATCATCCCTGTGGACGTTTACGTGCCGGGCTGCCCTCCCCGCCCTGAGGCGTTGCTCCAGGGCATCATCCGCCTCCAGGAGAAGATCACGAACGAGAACCCCTCCGAGAAGTGGAAGGGCCACCGGACCCCGATACCGCACATCCCCGAGCCCGGCCTCGCGGGGGGCATCTAGTGCCTCGAGTTACTCCCGAAGATGCCCTCGGGCGCGTCCAGAACGCGCTCGGGTCACTCGCTCAGGATGTGAAGCTGAACTTCGACGCGGTCGACCTGAGCTGCTCTCGGGAGAACATCGTCGAGGTGTTGACGAAGCTGCGGGACACCGACGATCTGTCATGCAGGTTCTTCTCGTTCCTCTCGGGGGTCGACCGGACCGAGTTCGAGACGGGCGAGGGCGACGACGCCGCCACGGGTGAGCTCGAGGTTCTGATCCATGTGTACTCACCCGACAACGTCATCTCGGTAACCGTGCACGTGCCGGTCCCGCTCGACGATCCGAACTGCCCGACCGTCACCGACGTCTACGCCGGCGCGATCTGGCACGAGCGTGAGACGTGGGAGATGTTCGGGATCGCGTTCAAGGGACACCCAAATCTCGTGCACCTCTATCTCCCCGAGGACTTCGAAGGCACACCGCTCAGGAAGTCGTTCAGGCTTCCAAGCCGGATGACCAAGTCGTGGCCCGGGGCCAAGGATCCCGAAGAGGCCGCCGCCGGAGGCGGTCGCTGATGGCCATAGGCGACCCGAGGACGGAGCCGGTGGACGCGAGCGAGATAGCGCGCCGCGCTCAGCTCGACGCGGCCGAGAGCTTCGGGGAGTCTGAGCGTCGTTTCGGCACCGAGGAGATGATCCTCAACGTTGGTCCGCAGCACCCCGCGACCCACGGCGTGTTCCGCCTCCTGGCCACGATCGACGGCGAGAAGCTTCTCGATGCCGAGCCGATCATCGGTTACATGCACCGCGGTTACGAGAAGCTCGTGGAGCAGCGGGACTACCGGCAGATCACGAACCTAGTGTCGAGGATGGATTGGCTCTCGGGGATCAACAACGAACTACCGCTGGCACTCGCACTCGAGAAGCTGATGGAGATCGAGGTCCCGCCGCGAGCTACGTATCTCAGGGTTGCGATGGCCGAGATGAACCGCATCCTCAACCACCTGATGTTCATGGCCTCGTTCGGGGCCGAGCTGGGAGCGATCACGCCGACCTTCTACGCGTTCCGCGAGCGCGAGGACATCCAGTTGGCGCTCGAGATGGCGACCGGAGGGCGGATGCACTTCGGGTTCTTCCGCCCCGGTGGTCTGAAGGAGGACGTCCCGCGCGGCTTCTTCGACCAGGCCCTGAAGGGTGTCCGCCAGGTGATCGAACGTCTTCCGGACTACGAGGATCTCTTGACCGGGAACGAGATCTTCAAGCAGCGGACCCTCAACGTCGGCGTCCTGGACAAGGAGGTCGCCTACTCGTACGGAGTGTCGGGTCCGATCGCCCGCGGATCGGACATCAGCTTCGACGTCCGAAAGGATGAGCCGTACCTGTCCTACGAGGACTTCGATTTCGAAGTCTGTTCGGCTCCCAACGGTGACTGCTTCGACCGGTTCTGGGTGCTGGTCCACGAGGTCGTCGAGTCGGCCAAGATCGTCGAGCAGGCCATCGAGGGGATGCCGCCGGGGCCGATCTTGGGCAAGGTGCCCCGGGTGGTCCAGGCGCCGAAGGGCGAGGTCTACGTGCGCACCGAGAATCCACTGGGCGAGCTCGGCATGTACCTCATCAGCAACGGAGATCGCACCCCGTACCGGCTCAAGATCCGCACGCCGTCGTATAACAACGTCTCCGTGCTGAGCCACGTGCTACACGGCACCTATGTCTCGGACATGATCGCGATCCTCGGCTCGTTCTTCTTCGTCCTGGGAGACATCGACCGCTGATGGAACTCAACCTCGCCGAGTGGCAGATCATCATCGTCAAGGTCGCGATCATCCTCGGCGTGGTGCCGATGGCCGCACTGGTGGGCGGCTACGCCGAGCACAAGGTGATGGCCCACCTGCAGCATCGCCTCGGCCCGATGTACGCCGGTGGCTTCCACGGCTGGGCGCAGACGCTCGCCGACGGGCTCAAGTTCCTCTACAAGGAGGACATCATCCCGGACGCCGCGGACAAGAGGGTGTTCAAGCTGGCCCCGGTCGCGATCTTCGTGCCGGTGGTCATGATCTATCTCGTCATCCCGATCGATCGCACGCTGATGATCGAGAACCTCGATCTCGGACTCTTCTACCTGCTGGCGATCGGTTCGGTTTCGAGCATCGGTCTGATCATGGCCGGCTGGTCGTCGGCCAACAAGTACGCGCTGATCGGTGCGCTTCGCTCCGCGGCTCAGCTGATCGCCTACGAGTTGCCGATCGTGCTGGCGGCTGCCGCCGTCGCGATGCTGGCGGGCACCCTGTCGCTCAACGGGATAGTCGAAGCTCAGGACTGGCCGTTCGCTCTATGGCCGATCGGCATCGGTCAGGTCGCCTTCTTGTTGTTCACGGTCGGCTCCGTTGCCGAGATGACTCGTATCCCGTTCGACATGCCGGTCGCGGAGTCCGAGATCATCACCGGGCCGTTCACCGAGTACACGGGTATGCGATACATCTTCGCTCACATGTTTGCCGAGATGGGCCACATGGTGGCGTTCGCGGGCATCGCCGCGACGCTCTTCCTCGGCGGTTACAAGCCGATAGTCCCCTGGGAGCCGCTCGAGGTGATCCCCGGGTTCGTCTGGTTCTTCGGCAAGCTCGTGTTCATGGTGTTCCTGTTCCTGTGGATGCGTCCTACGTTCCCGCGAGTCCGCGAGGATCAACTGCAGAAGTTCGCTTGGAAGTTCCTGATCCCGGTCGGCCTCGCTCTTATCTTGGCCGTCGGGGCGTGGGTTCTGTATGCCCCGGAATCGATAAAGGGATGAGCCAGTGGCGATAGACGACAGAAAGCTGGAACGAGCGCGCAGGCCGGGGATCGGCCTGGGCCTGCTCAAGGGCATGGCGGTCACTTTCAAGCACCTCTTCAAACGGACCGCGGTCATCCAGTACCCGGACGAGAAGCAGGATCTTCCCCCACGCACTCGAGGCGTGATCGCGCTCAAGGAAGAGAACTGCACGGTCTGCATGCTGTGCGCTCGCGAATGTCCCGACTGGTGCATCTACATCGACTCGCACAAAGAGGAACTGCCTCCGAAGCGTGAAGGGGGCCGGGCCCGCAAACGCAATGTGCTGGATCGGTTCGCGATCGACTACGCGCTGTGCATGTACTGCGGGATCTGCGTCGAGGTCTGTCCCTACGACGCGTTGTTCTGGAGCCGTGAGTTCGAGTACGCCGAGTTCGACATCCGGCACCTGACCCACGAGAAGGAGAAGCTGTCCGACTGGATGGCAACGGTCCTTCCGCCGCCACCTCTCGAGCACGGCGCCGACCTCCCGGGTGAGCCTTCGCTTCTCCAGCAGACCCCCGCTGCGGCGGGGGCGATGATCCCCGCCCCAGTCCC
>JAENWQ010000156.1 GCA_016649855.1 Actinomycetota bacterium
AGCGTCAACATCCAGAGCGCCACTGCGTGGCGAGGGCAAGGCGCGAGGAGTCGTGCGTACCGGGGAGTACGTGCGCGACAAGCAACGCAGCCATCGTCGATGCAGGGGCGCTCTGGTGTCACGGTTATTTGCGCGGAGGTGCACTAGAGCTCCGGGGCGAAAACCGGCCCCCTCCAGCGGGGGGCGGTACCATCGATCCTCTTAGGTACGGATCGCTTCTTGGAGAGGACTGCTGGTGGAGATCGAGATCGGCATCGGTAAGTCGGGTCGGCGGGCCTACGGGTTCGACGACATCGCCATCGTTCCGTCCCGGCGGACGCGCGACCCTGATGACGTCGATATCTCCTGGGAGATCGACGCCTTCAAGTTCGAGCTTCCGCTGCTCGCCTCGGCTATGGACGGGGTCGTATCTCCTCGCACCGCGATCGAGGTCGGTCGCCTGGGTGGTCTAGCGGTCCTCAACCTCGAGGGCCTGCAGACCCGCTACGAGGATCCCGACTCGATCCTCGCGGAGATCGCGGAGCTGCCTCCCGAGACGGCGACCAAGCGGATGCAGGAGCTCTATCAGGCCCCCCTCAAGGAGGAGCTGATCTCCCAGCGGATCCAGGAGGTAAAGGCAGCCGGTTACACGGCGGCGGCCTCCCTCACGCCGCAGAAGGTCGAGAGGTTCCACAAGATCGCGCTCGAAGCGGAGCTCGACATCCTCGTGATCCAGGGGACGGTCGTATCCGCGGAGCACGTCTCGACCCAGAGCGAACCGCTCAACCTCAAGCGCTTCATCTCAACCTACGAGCTACCGGTGATCGTCGGGGGGTGCGCGTCGTACTCGACCGCACTGCACCTCATGCGTACGGGTGCGATGGGCGTGCTCGTCGGCGTCGGGCCCGGAGCGGCCTGCACCACGAGGGGCGTGCTCGGCCTCGGCGTACCCCAGGCGACCGCGATCGCCGACGCCTCGGGGGCCAGGATCCGCCACCTCGACGAAACCGGGCGCTACTGCCACGTGATCGCCGACGGGGGGATGCGCACCGGCGGCGACATCGCCAAGGCGATCGCCTGCGGAGCGGACGCGGTCATGATCGGATCCCCCTTGGCGGCGGCCGAAGAGGCCCCCGGCCACGGGTATCACTGGGGGATGGCGACGTTCCACCCGACGCTTCCGCGGGGGGCCCGGGTGCAGACCTCCACGATCGGAACCCTCGAGGAGATCCTGACCGGTCCGGCCCACGAGAACGACGGTCGTCTCAACCTCTTCGGAGCCCTGAGAACCTCGCTGGCGACCTGTGGCTACGCCAACATCAAGGAATTCCAGAAGGCCGAGGTCATGGTGGCCCCGTCCCTGCAGACGGAAGGAAAGTCCCTCCAGCGCAGCCAGCAGGTGGGTATGGGCCGCTGAGAAGGTAACCAAGGCCTGCGCCCGTCCTGTCTTCTATACTTAAGTGAGAAGCCCCGGTTACCGGGGTTTCTTTCGTGCGAATAGCTAGAGTCTTTCCATTCAATTGACGATACAAGCAATGATCGGTACAATATTCAGCAGATACCGGAAAAGACTTAAGGAGATGTGGTTCAAGTGCTTCAGGGCCTTGCGATCTTCGTGGCCGGCATAGGAGCGCTCGATGTCCTCGCCATCACGAACGGAAAAGACTCGCGCGACGGACGTGACTGGACGACGCCGAGGGATCTTCACTCCAAGTAGATCGAACAGGTCCCCTCACACTAGGCGGGCCAGAAAAGGAACACCGATGAATTCGATGTCGAAAGTGATCTATGGACTCGACTGGGCGATCTCGCCGGTGCGGACCTCCCCCCGGCCCGCACGACGAGTCCCCGCCAGGTCGGTACCCCGAGGCCGGTAGCCATGGCTACCGGCCTCGATGGCATCGACCGCAAGGTCCTTCAGCTCCTGAGGGAGGACGGCCGCATGCCCCACGCCACGATCGCGAAAGAGGTGGGTCTATCGGCTCCCGCGGTCCACGAGCGTGTCCGCAAGCTCGAGCAGCGGGGCATCATCGCCGGATACCACGCGGTGATCGATCCGGAGGCGATGGGACGGGTCCACGCCGCCTTCATCCAGGTGACCCTGGCCGACGGCGAGGAATTCGCCATCGACGATCCGATCGTCGCCAGGATCTGCGAAGAGCCGGACGTCCTCGAGTTCCACCGCATCGCGGGCCAGGACTGTTACCTCGTCAAAGTCAGGACCGGTACGAACAAGGATCTCGAGCAACTCCTGCGGCGGATCCGGATGATCCACGGCGTGTCGCGTACGCGCACGACGATGGTCCTCTCCACCGAGCTCGAGAAGCCCTCCATCGAGGTTCCGCTCGATACTCCCGAGATCGAAGAGGTCAGGCAGCCCTAGCGGCAAACGCCCTGCTTCTAGCGACGTAAAGTCCCCGCATGAGTGAACCCAGAGCCACCTCCGAGCTTCTCGACGCGGGCGAACGGGTCCTGAGCGATTCGTCACACATCTTCGAGGATCACGACAATCGCATGGAAGCCGAGGGTCTCCTTGAGTTCGTACTGGAGGCCGACATCGATGATCTCGATCCCGACGAGATCCCGTCCCGGCGCGAGCGCGAGAGATACCTGTCGCTCGTCGCGCGGCGAGCGGCAGGCGAACCTTTCCCGATCCTCGTTGGGTCGATCGAGTTCTATGGCTTGACGCTCGAGGTCAAGCCGGGCTCGTTCGTTCCTCGACCATCGTCGGAGCTGACGGTTTCGAGGGCGGTGAAGCGGATCAAGAAGCGCAAGAGGCCGGTCGTCGTGGACGTCTGCACGGGCGCCGGTCCGATCGCTCTGGCGATCGCCGACGAACTGCCTCGCGCCGAGGTGTGGGGCACCGACATCGATGCCGATGGCCTCGCTCAGGCGAGACGCAACGCCAAGCTCCTGGAGATCGACAACACCACGTTCCGCAAGAGCGACATGTACGGATCGCTGCCGAAGAGGCTCAAGGGGAAGGTCGACCTCATCACTGGCCACATCCCCTACGTTCCTCCGGGTGAGGTCGACGATCTCCCTGCGGAGGTGAAGGACCACGAGCCGTTGTTCACGTTGAGCGGTCTCTCCAAGGACGGGCTCGGGCTGATCAGGACGGCGGTCCAACAGGCCCCCGGGTGGCTCGCTCCGGGCGGATGGATGCTGCTTGAGATCTCGGAGGACCTCGTTCCTAAGGTGCGCAAGCTGTGCAGCAAAGCGGGCTTCGAAGACCATGGGTACGCCTCCGATGAGGATGACCTCTCCGTGGTCGTCGAGTCTCGCCGGCCCGTCTAGACACGGAGAACGGGCGACCTCCCGCGGTACGCTGCGATATGGACAAGGTCTTCGTGCTCGACTTCGGGGCTCAGTACGCGCAGCTGATCGCTCGCCGGGTACGTGAGTGTCACGTCTACTCCGAGATCGTCCCCCACGACATCCCGTTGAAGGAACTGTCCGGGCAGCACCCCGCGGGGATCATCCTCTCCGGAGGCCCGAAATCGGTGTACTCACCGGGCGCTCCGTCGCTCGATCCGGGGATCCTCAAGCTCGGTATCCCGGTCCTCGGGATCTGTTACGGGCAGCAGGTGATGGCCCAGGGACTCGGGGGCGAGGTCTCCCGCACCGGGGTCGCTGAATTCGGCAAGACCGATCTCAAGGTCAACTCATCTGATTCGGTTCTCTTCAGTGAGCTTCCTCCGGAGCAGACCGTGTGGATGAGCCACAACGACTCGGTTACCGGGCCGCCGGAAGGCTTCCACGTGACCGCATCGACTCCGGCGTCCCCGGTTGCGGGTTTCGAGGATCCCGAGCGCGGGTTCTACGGCGTGCAGTTCCATCCCGAGGTCGCCCACACCCCCTTCGGGCTCGACCTTCTGAAGAACTTCCTTTACGAAGCGTGCGACCTGTTACCCAAGTGGACGATGACTTCGGTCATCGAGACCGCGATCGAGCAGATACGTGCTCAGGTGGGGACCGACCGCGTCGCTTGCGGCCTCTCGGGCGGCGTCGACTCCGCGGTTGCCGCGGCGCTGGTCCACCGGGCGGTCGGTGATCAGCTCACGTGCGTGTTCGTCGATCACGGCTTGATGCGTGCGGGCGAGGGAGAGGCCGTCGAAACCACCTTCCGGCGCCACCTCGGTGCGGACCTGATCCACGTGAAGGCATCCGACCGTTTCCTCGAGAAGCTCGCGGGGGTCACTGATCCGGAGGAGAAGCGGAAGACGATCGGCGAGACATTCATCCGCGTGTTCGAGGAGGTCGCCCGCGACGAGCTCGAGGACGCGCAGTTCCTGGTGCAAGGAACCCTCTACCCGGATGTGATCGAGTCCGGGACCAAGGACGCCGCCAAGATCAAGAGCCATCACAATGTCGGGGGTCTCCCGGACGACATGAAGTTCACGCTCATTGAGCCCCTCAGGAACCTCTTCAAGGACGAGGTTCGCAGGGTCGGCGAGGAGCTCGGCCTCCCCGAGGAGATCGTCTGGCGTCAGCCGTTCCCGGGCCCGGGACTGGCGGTGCGGATCATCGGTGAGGTCACCCCCGAACGCCTCGACCTCCTTCGGGCGGCCGACCAGGTCGTCTTCCAGGAGATCAAGAGGGCGGGGTTGTTGCGCGAGATCTGGCAGAGCTTCGCCGTGCTCCCGGCCGTCCGTTCGGTCGGCGTCATGGGCGACGAGCGCACCTACGGGTATCCGATCGTTCTGCGGGCCGTCACGAGCGAGGACGCGATGACTGCCGACTGGGCTCGCCTCGATTACGACCTCCTCGAACGGATCTCGAACCGGATCGTCAATGAGGTCCCCGGCATCAACCGGGTCGTCTACGACATCACGTCCAAGCCCCCCGGCACGATCGAATGGGAGTAGACCCCCCAAGAAAGGGGGGGAACGACTACCTGACGATCCTGTCGGGCGCGTCGCAGAACATCGTTGGGATCGCCATCGCGGCACTGGCGACGTTCGCCGCACAGATCCTCATCTCGCGGACGTTGGGCACGGCCTCCTTCGGCATCGTGACGGTTGCCACGCAAGCCGCGTTCGTGCTGTCGTTCGCGACCCGCGCGGGGATGGACATGGCGGTGCTCCGGGGTGTTGCGATCGAGGTGGGGGAAGGGCGCTTCGCAGACATCCGCGCGACGGTTTCGCGCGCGGTCGGGGTCGCGACCCTTGTCAGCGGGATCGTAGCGGTTGCCGCGATCCTGGGAGCGAGCGCGATCCGGGATGTCTTCTCGATCGACGATGCAGCCGGGAAGTGGGCGATCCAGGCCGCGGCCGCCGGGCTCCCGTTCCTCGCGCTCACCAACGTGTGGCTGTCGGCGACCCGGGGCCTCAAGATCATGCGCTACACGCTCTACGTCTTCTTCGCCGGGCAACCGGTCCTGTGGGTCGTGCTCATGGTGATCGGGTGGCGCTTCACCGAAACCGTATGGATGGCGGCGGCCGCCTACTCGCTGTCGTGGGCGATCGCCGCGGTCGGCGCGTGGTGGTTCTGGCACAAGGAGAGCCGGGACTGGGAGCGCAAACCGATGGCGCCCGGGGCGACCTCGACGCTGGTGCGCTACGCCGGCCCCCGGGCTCCCGCGGCACTCTTCTCGCAGTTGTTGTTCTGGACCGACCTCTTCGTGTTGACTCGTTACGTCTCAGGCACCGACGTCGGGATCTATTCGGCGGTGCTGCGCGCCGGGCAGATCGTGGTGCTGTTCCTCACCTCGGTCAATCTGATGTTCGGTCCGTTCGTGGCCGATCTCCACAACCGTGGCGAGACGGCCCGTCTCGACAAGCTGTTCAAGACCCTGACCCGCTGGACGCTGGCCGCGACTCTGCCCGCGTTCCTTCTGCTGGCGGCTGCCCCAGAGGACATCCTGCGGGTGTTCGGTGCCGGATTCGGTTCGGGGGAGACGGCGCTCCTCATCCTTCTCGGAGGTCAGTTGATCAACATCGCCACCGGGAGCGTGGGCTTCGTTCTGATCATGACCGGGCGGACCGGATGGGATCTCGTCGTCTACGGCTCCTCGCTCGCGCTCGATCTTGCCCTCGCCTTCATCCTCGCGCCGCGATACGGCCTTGAGGGTGCGGCGATGGCGAACGCATTCACGTTCGCGATCTCCAACACGTTCCGCATCTTGCTGGTCAAGAAGTTCGTCGGCATCCAACCGTACGACCGCAACTATCTGAGGATGATCGTGCCGGCGGCCGTATCCCTGGCCGTCATGCTCGGGGTCCACAGCATCGCCTCTGGCCCGGGGTGGCTCCTGCGCTTGGTGCTCACCGCGGCCGCCGGGTTCATCGCCTACGGCGGCGCGTATCTCTTGATCGGGCTAACCCCCCAGGAGAAGCAGGGGATCGCCGGTCTGAAGAACCGCCTCACACGCGGATAATAGGCCTATGGATCCAGACCATCTCTTGTCCCTCAACCCCGTGCAACTCGAGGCTGTGGAGCATCCCGGAGGTCCGATCCT
>JAENWQ010000012.1 GCA_016649855.1 Actinomycetota bacterium
CAAACCCTTCGCCCAAGCCCCTCAGTTAAACCCCGGAGGTACGCTGCTCTCATGCAGGGGATCGATTCATACCGGGACGAGTTCCCGATCACCGAACGTCGCAACTACCTGATCTCCGCCTCGCTCGGCCCCCTTTCCCGCCGGGCCCACGACGCCACCCTCGAGCACCTCGAGCTGTGGTCGCGGCTCGGCCCTGAGGAGCTGTGGTTCGACCACGGGATGCCGAAGCTTCAACTTTGCCGGGAGCGCTTCGCCGCTCTGATCGGCGCCGACGCAGAGGAGATCGCCATCGTGCCGTCGGTCTCCAACGGGCTCGCCTCGATCGCCTCGTGCCTCGACTACTCCGAGCGGCCCAAGGTGGTCGCGACCGCGATGGACTTCCCCACCAACCACTACGTATGGAAGGCGCAGGCGCCGCGGGGGGTCGAGCTCGACGTCGTTCCGACCCCCGATGGGATCAGGATCGAGCCGTCCGACGTCGTGGCGCGCATCGACGAGCGCACCGCCCTCGTGAACGTGAACCGAGTGCTGTTCGAGTCGTCGTGGATCCTCGATCTCCCGCCGATCGTCGAAGCCGCCCACCGGAATGGCGCGTACGTGGTGGTCGACGACTTCCACGGCACCGGTGTCCTGCCGCTCGACGTTCACGGCCTCGGCGTCGATCTCCTCCTGTCGGGTTCGCTCAAGTGGTTGTGCGGGGGCCAGGGCATCGCGTTCCTGTATTGCCGGCGCGACCTCATCCTGAAGATGCACCCGATGATCGTCGGGTGGTTCGGCACCAAGGAGCCGTTCGACTTCGACCGGTCACGGCTCGATCTCAGGGACGATGCTCGTCGCTTCGAGACCGGCACGTCCACACTCCCTCAAGCCTGGACCGCGGCCGAAGGGATGGGCATCCTTCTCGAGGTCGGCGTCGAGAACGTGAGGGCCCGCAACCAGGTCCTCACGCACCGCATCGTCGAGCGCGCGAACGAGCGGGGCATGGAACTGCTGTCGCCGGAGGACGATTCCCAGCGTGGCGGCCTCGTGCGGGTGCGCGTTCCCGGAGGTCGGGCGAAGGCGGAGGCCGCGCTCCACGCGCTATTAGCGCGGGACGTCGTCCTCGATCAACGTCACGACGCGCTCCGTATCTCCCCGCACTTCTTCAACACCGAAGACGAGATCGACTCGTGCTTCAAGGAGCTGGATTCGGTCCTCGACTAGTTGGTTAGCCGACCTCTTTGAGCTCCCGTTTGATCTCGGCGATCTCGTCTCGGAGGCGGGCGGCGTACTCGAACTGGAGCCCCTTGGCGGCCTCGTGCATCTCTTCCTGCAGCTGCAGCATCAAACGCTTGAGCTCGTCGGGCGTGCCCTTTATGTCCTTCATCCGGCTCTTCGACTTGGTCGGGACGGGGGCAGACTGCCGGTGGCCGGCGCCGTAGATCAAGATGTCAGTGACGGCCTTGCGGATCGACTGCGGGTCGATCCCATGCTCCTCGTTGTAGGCGAGCTGGATCTGACGGCGGCGCTGGGTCTCACTGATCGCGAAGCGCATGGAGTCGGTGACCTCGTCCGCGTACATGATCACCTGCCCCTCGACGTGACGGGCGGCGCGTCCGATCGTTTGGATCAAGGACGTGTTCGAGCGCAAGAACCCCTCCTTGTCCGCGTCGAGGATCGCCACGAGCGAGACCTCTGGGAGGTCGAGACCCTCGCGGAGGAGGTTGATCCCCACAAGAACGTCGAATTCGCCGAGGCGCAGGTCGCGCAGGATCTCGATCCGCTGAACCGTATCGATGTCCGAATGGAGGTAGCGCACCTTGATCCCGGATTCGAGAAGGTAATCGGTGAGGTCCTCGGCCATCTTCTTGGTCAAGGTGGTGACGAGCACGCGGGCACCCCTCTCGGTTCGGCCCTTGATCTCGTCCATGAGGTCGTCGATCTGGCCCTTGGTCGGCTTCACTATGACCTCGGGATCGATCAGTCCGGTCGGTCGCACGAGCTGCTCGATCGGCTGACCCCCGTGGTTGTGCTCGTAGGGCCCCGGGGTCGCCGACATGAACACGACCTGGTCGACGACCTCGAGCCACTCATCGAAGCGCAGCGGTCGGTTGTCGAGCGCCGAGGGAAGCCTGAACCCGTGCTCGACCAGCGTTCGCTTGCGGGACATGTCCCCTGCGTACATCCCGTTGAGCTGCGGTATCGCGACGTGGCTCTCGTCGAGGACCATGAGGAAGTCCTTGGGGAAGTAGTCCAGCAACGTGAAGGGCCGCGTGTCCGGCTCGCGTCCTTCGATGTGGCGGGCGTAGTTCTCGATCCCGTTGCAGAATCCGACCTCGCGCATCATCTCGAGGTCGTACTCGGTCCGCATCCTGAGACGTTGCGCCTCTAGGAGCTTCCCCTCCTTTTCGAACTTGCGAAGCTGCATCCCGAGCTCGTCCTCGATCGAGAGGATCCCTTTGGCCATCCGTTCCTGGGACGCGACGTAGTGAGACGCGGGGTAGATGCGGACATAGTCGAGCTCTGAGATGATCTCGCCGGTCAGGGTGTCGAGCGTGACGATCCGATCGACCTCGTCCCCGAACAACTCGATCCGGACCGCCTTCTCTTCGTACGCGGGAAACACTTCGATCGTGTCACCGCGAACCCTGAACTTCCCTCGGACGAAGTTGACGTCATTGCGTTCGTACTGGATCTCGACGAGCTTTTGGATGATGAAGTCGCGGTCGGCCACTCCCCCGCGGGCGACCCCGACGATCTGCTTCTCATACTCCTCCGGTGAGCCCAGGCCGTAGATCGCCGACACCGACGCCACGATCACGACGTCGTCCCGCATCGATAGGGCCGAGGTAGCGGAGTGCCTGAGTCGCTCGATCTCGTCGTTGACCGACGAGTCCTTCTCGATATAGGTGTCAGACGATGGGACGTAGGCCTCGGGCTGGTAGTAGTCGTAATAGGACACGAAGTACTCGACCGCGTTCTCGGGGAAGAACTGCCTGAACTCGTTCGCCAGCTGGGCCGCGAGCGACTTGTTGGGCGCCATCACGATCGTCGGCCTCTGGATCTGCTCGATCGCCCATGCCATCGTGGCGGTCTTTCCGGTTCCGGTCGCGCCCAGGAGGGTGGAGAACTTCTCGCCCGAACGGATGCGGTCGACCAGGCCAGTTATCGCGCTGGGCTGATCGCCGGCGGGCTCGAAATCGGACACGACCTTGAAAGGGGGCACGGAACGATAGTAACGAGGGTGTACGACAACTATTCCGGACAGACAGAAGGGCCCCCGGAAGGGGGCCCTTCTGCGGAACTACCTCTGAGCTACGGTTCCACGTTCTCGCAGTTTGCGAAGGTGTCGGCTCCCAAGCCTCCGCCATTACAGGTGTCGGTGCCGGGACCGCCGTCGAAGGCGTCGTTGTCCTCGCCGCCTCTGAGGTAATCGTCGCCGCCCTCACCGTTGATCGTGTTGGTGCCCCGGCCGGCGTAAACGCTGTCGCTGCCGTCTCCGGCGAAGATCGTGTCGGCACCGGCGCCCAGGGAGATGTAGTCGGCCCCCGAGCCGGTAACAACGCTGTTGTTGCCGGCGCCAGCGAAGACCGCGTTGGGACCGTCACCGGCGTTGATGACGTTGTCCCCGCCGAGTCCGTCGATGACGTCGAAGCCCGAGCCGGCCAGGATGAGGTCGGCTCCCGGACCGCCGAGGACGTAGTTGTCGCCCTCGCCGGCGTCGGCGAAGTTGTTGCCGTGGCCGAGATACAGGGCATCGTTGCCGTCGTTGCCGTAAACGACGTCGTCGCCGAGGCCGGTCTCGATCTTGTCGTTGCCGTCGCCCCCGGTCACGGTGTCGGGGCCGTTGCCGGTGAGCACGTAGTCGTCGCCGCCACCGACATCGATCGTGTTGGTGCCGCCGCCGGAGAAGACCGCGTCGTTGCCTCCGTCGGTGTCGATGTCGTCGTCACCCCAGCCCGAGTCGACGTAGTCGTCCCCGGTGCCGGTGACGATGATGTCAGCGTCGTCGCCGGTGAACACGGTGTCGTTGCCGCCGCCGGAATCGATGTTGTTGTTGCCACGACCGGCGTAGATCTCGTCGGCGCCACCTTCGGTGGTGATGTTGTCGGCGCCGCTTCCCGAGCGGACGTAGTCGTCCCCGGCCCCGCCGTCGATCGTGTTGTTACCGTCGCCGGCGAGCAGGTCATCGTCGCCGTTGCCGCCCTCGATGATGTCGGGGCCGCCGTGGCCGACGATCTTGTCGTCGCCGTCGCCGCCGTACATCTGGTCGCCACCCTGGTTGCCCCACATGCGGTCGTTGCCGAGGCCCCCATACATCTCGTCGCTGCCACCGCCACCGAAGAAGTCGTCGTCGCCGTCGCCTCCGAAGAAGAGGTCGTTGCCACCGTTGCCGTAGAGGGTGTCGTTGCCATCCTGGCCGTGGAGCTCGTCGTTGCCGCCCCGGCCGTAGATGGTGTCGTTGCCGCCGAGGCCACAGATGACATCGTCGCCGGGCGTACCGAAGAGAGTGTCGTCACCCGGCGTGCCGGTGATCGTGCAGGCCGCGGTCGGGGTGATGAAGTCCCACGGCGATGCCGCGGTCGTGTAAACGACGATGACGAGGTCACCGTTGCCGTCGACGCCCTGGCTCTCGACACACGGGTCCGGGATCGCCGAAGTTCCGTTACCCGCATCGCAGGCGGGCACCTCGACGCCACCCCGGCGAACGATCACATTGTTCGGGTCGGGCGGGTTGAGCGTGCTTGCGTCGAACTTGAAGGTGATCACCAGCGGGTTCGGGTTGGCCGACGGGTCCGCCGTGATGTTCACCTGATCGCCGAAGAACGAGTAGTCGTTCGGAAGCGACTCAGTGTGAGTGGGGGTCTCCTCGATCGTGACCGGTCCACCCACCGGAGTCGTGACCGACGTGGTCTGCGGGTTGCTCGGTGTCGGCTCCCCGTCGCCCTCGTCGGTGGTCACGGTGTCGCCCGGCTCGGTTTCGACCGGGTCGCCCGGAGCCACCGGATAGTACTCGCCCGTGCTGATGTTACGAACCGTGCCCGGGTCGAGGGGCTTCCACTCAGGAGCGGTGGCCGCGTCGCGCGCCTCCGCCAGCGTGGCGAAGAGGGCCGAGTAGTAGTGGTGAACGACGCCGGGGTTGTCGTAATAGACGCCCTCGTAGGCAAAGTTGACGTCGGAGCTCTGGACCGTCACCTCGGCACCGTCGAGTGGGTCATTGGAATAGGTGATCGGGACTGGGTTCGTTTGGTCGAACTCGTTGAAGCCCTCGAGGTAGATGGGTGCGTTCTTCCCGGGGGCATCGAGCGTGTTGTTGCCGGTAAAGACGATCCCGTCGGTTCCGTGAGGTCCGTCAAAACCTCTGGTTAACACCCCAACCCCGCCCCAGGCATTTCCGGTGGCGGTGATGTCGTTGTAGGTGATGTCGTGGGCGTCGGTGGACTGGAAACCGTTGCCTCCACCCGCGCCGGTGGCGGTGACATTGTCGATTCCCCAGTCGGTGGAGCTGTTGATATCGATCTGTGTCTTCTTGAAGTTCGACACGTTAACGCCCTCGATTACGCCGCCGTCGCTGGCGTGGAAATGCATCCCGAATCCGCCGACCGAGTTATCCGGCAGGTGGGTGAGGGAGAAATCGAGGAACGACAGCCCATCTGGAGTTCCAGAGGTGTTGTTGGCGATCCCCCAGGTGTCGCCGCCGACGCTCGACGTGAGGGCCGTCACCCCGGCCCCCGAGCCCTGGAGCGTCATGTCGTCGAAGTTAAAGTACAGCGTCGTCGCTCCCAGCGGGAATGTCCCTTCGCAGACGAGGATCGTGTCGCCGACTCCCGCTGCAGCGACCGCCAGGGGCACGCTGTTGTGGGTGGAGTTCGGTGTGCCGGCACAGTCGCTGGGCTGACCGATCACATTGTCGTCCACCACGAGGGTAGGGGCCGCATATGCGGCGGAAAAGAATCCCGGTACCAGGCCCGTAACCAGGGCCAGGGCCAGGAGACCAGCGAGTCTCTTGCTCGACCCAACCTTCGTTCTCATCGGTACAACCCCCAAGCGATAGTCCGGAATCCCTGTCCATAGAAACCCGTCTAAGCCCTATGGGCCTGACTGGAAAAGAATGGGACACCGGAAGTCCTAAGACAAGGGGCTTAACGAAAAACTTTCCACGATTGGCTAGATGTGACTAGTTAGTGGCGGGGCCGCATCCCCTAGATGCGTCGTTTATCCCTTTCAGACCCCCGCCCTTCTCGTAGCTGAACACCTGGGACCACCTCATGCCGACCGGAACCCCCGGCAGCAGGTCCGCTCCCCGGAGATCACCCACGGGCTCGAACCCTGCGGCGACAAGGAGCCCCGACCACCTCTTGTGGCTCAACTGGTGTTCCTCTTTGGTGTCTCGTTGGATCACGCTCCGGACCGCGTTCTTAAGGAACCACGACGGTGACCGCGGGTTCTCCTCGTTCACCACCACGATCGAGCCCGGAGGCAACCACTCCCCCAGGGCGCGCAGGTGACTCGGGACGTCGGGGAGATGATGGAGGCAGTAGCCGTAGAACACGACTTGGGGACGGCCGCCGAGAGCCTCCTCGACCTCGGTCATCCATCCTTCGGCCTGGAGGTCGCCGACTAACAGCGCGGGAGTAACGTTCATGCGCTCGGCGAAGCGCCGGGCCCGGGCGATCTCCTCGGGCGCAAGATCGACCCCGGCGACGCGATAGCCGGCGGCGGCGAAGGCGGCGGTGAAGAGTCCGCCCCCGCATCCCATATCGAGGAGGCGAGCGCCTTCGGTCGCGCGCTCGGCGATCTCCCTCAAGGTCATCGTGAGACGTTCCCGGTTGAGTCGCGCCACGGGGTGATCGGTGAAGTACCCGAAGGTATGGGACATCCCCGGATCGCCGGAGTTCTCGTGCGCGAACGCGGTGGCTTCTTCGAGGACACGGTCGACCACCGCGTTGGTCGTTAGGTTGGCCATCACGCCTCCATCGGGCTAGAGAGCAGGGCTATTCAGGATAGGGGTGGACGGCGATCGGCCCACGGCTTGGCGGCCTCGAGCTGTGCCGACAACCTGAAGAGCAGGGCATCTCCCGCCGGGGGCCCGATCAGCTGGACGCCCACCGGAAGGCCGTCGTCGGTCCAGTGAAGGGGCAGCGACGCGGCGGGTTGACCGGTGATATTCGGCCCGGGGGTGAACGGGATCATCGCGCCGGCGAAAGCCAGCTGCATGAACGGATCTTCTTGCTCGCGGATCCAACCGATCTTCGGCGGAACCATGGCCAGGGTCGGCGTCAAGATCACGTCGTAGTCATCCCACAGCGCAACGACCCTGCGCGCGAGGGCTTTGAGCCCCTCCAACGAGCGGATGTAGTCGAGGCTGCTGGTCGCAATCGCGCCCTCGGCCAGCATCCGGTTCAGCGGTTCGATCTTGTCGAGGTCCACATCCCGGTAGTAGGCGCTGGTGGTCTGCACGACGCTGATGAACATCGGGGTCAGCTCGGGGTCATCCCAATCCGGCTCTACCTCCTCAACGACATGACCGAGCTCCGCCAGGAGCGCGGCGGCCCCCTGGGTGGCGGCGATGCAATCGGGCTCGACCGGAGAACCGCCTGGAGCCTTCGTCGTGAACCCGACGCGGAGGCTTCCGACCTCGGCCCCCACCTCTTCGGCGAAGGGACGCTCCGGTGGCGGCGCCCAGTAGGGGTCGCCGGTCCGGTAGCCGGCCAGCACATCGAGGATCGCAGCCGAGTCGCGCACAGTGCGCGTCAGCACTCCCTGGGTCGAGAACCCCGCCCACGACTCCCCGCCGGGGGCCTGCGAGACGCGGCCCCGCGACGGCTTCAGCCCGAAGAGGCCGCAGCACGATGCGGGGATCCGGATGGACCCGCCCCCATCCGATCCGTGAGCGACCGGCGCCATCCCCGACGCGACCGCGGCACCGGCTCCTCCGCTCGACCCTCCCGGGGTCCGCGTAACATCCCACGGGTTCCTGCACACGCCGTTGAGGTCGGACTCGGTCATAGGGATCGTTCCGAACTCAGGAGCGTTGGACTTGCCCACGATCACGAATCCGGCGGCCCGCAGGCTCGTAACGGTTGCTGCATCTGCGACCGGTACGTGGTGTTCGTACGACCGCGAGGAGTACGTCGTGCGTACACCCTCGACGTCGTCCAGTTCCTTGATCGGGATGGGAACGCCGTGGAACGGCGGGAGGTCAACGCCCGCGGAAACTTCCTGTTCCTTGCGGGCTGCGTCGGCGAGGGCTTCATCCGCGATGACCGTCACGAACGCGTTCAGTTCCGGATCGAGCTTCTCGATCCGGGCCAGGTAGATCTCGAGGAGTTCGACCGGGGACAGCTCTCCGGTGCGGATCAGTGCCGCCTGCTCGGTCGCGGAGAGGAACTCAAGAGTGGTCATAGTCGTGCCAGCAGTGTAGGCAGTTCTGCGAGGGACGCGATGCTCGGGTACGGACCTCCCGCATAGCGATCGCTCCGGTCGAGGAGGACCGCTTGAAGCCCTACCGCGAGGGCCGGTTCGACGTCCATCTGGGGCGAGTCGCCGACGTGCAGGGCACGCGACGGATCGATCCCGGCCCTCTCGACCGCGATCCGGTAGAGGGCGGGGTCCGGTTTCTCGATGCCCTCTCGGCCCGATATCACGACGGGATCGAAGACATCCTCGAGCTCGAGGTCGACCAGCATGTCCTCGAGCCACGTCTCGAAGTTGGAGATCAAGCCGAGCCGGTAACCGCCGGCCGTCAGGGCATCGACGGCCGGTTTCACATCATCGAAGAGTTGGTACGAAGCCGAGTTGGAGAACAGAGCGAAGAGTTCGGCCACGAGGTTCTCGTCATCGATCCCCAACTCGGCCAGGAACCGGCGGTAGAGGAAGGACCAGAAAGACAGGCTCGCTTCGGCGGAGAGCGATGGGTTCTCCACGCCGGTGGCCTCGGCGATGTCGATGAGATGGGGCGCCAGGCGTTCCCTGACCCGGACGACGTCGGGTGGATCGACTTCGTATCCGGACGAGGCACAGACCGATGCGAACAGCTCTTCGAAGGAGGGATGGGGCCTGAGGAGCGTGTCCCCGGCGTCGAAGAAGACCAGCTCGATCACGCGCTGCTCCTCTGTAGCAGCTCGTCCCATACCCGGCGAGCTTCGGCCTTCAACCGCTCTGGATCTCCGCCGTTCGCGACGACGATGTCGGCTCGTTCCAGCAGCGCATCCCGAGGGATCTGGGACCCCATGCGCGCGTCGACATCGCGAGGGAGCATCCCCCGGTCTCTGATCAGCCGTTCCTTGCGCACAGCGTCGGAGGCATCGACGACCACGATCACCTCGACCATGTGTTCGAACCCCGTGCCGACGATGAGCGCAGAATCGAGGACGACGATCTCCCCGGTATCTCCGAGCATCTCGAACGTCTCGGCGATCCGCTCGAGGATCCGCGGGTGGGTGATGGCGTTCAACACAGCCAGCTTCGAAGGATCGTTGAAGACGATCTCGGCGAGCCGCTTCCGCGCGATCTCCATCGTGCCCGGCACCAAGATCTCGTGACCGAATTGATCCACCACGGCACGCCAGGCCGGTTCACCTGGCTCCAGGACCGCGTGACCGATGGCGTCGGCATCGATGATCTCGGCGCCGAGATCTGCGAGTAGCGCTGCGAACATCGACTTACCGGAGCCGATACCTCCGGTGAGACCGACCGACAACATCAGCGCGCGCTAGTTCTGGCCGCGCTCGCGCTTCAGGTCTTTGACGATGGACTCCAGCGAGTCACCGTCGGCGTCGGCCGCTTCCTCGGTCGCCTCGGCCTTGACGATCTCTTCAACGGCCGTCCCGGGTTCGCTGCCTTCGTCCGGCTCTTCGCGTTCGAGAGCCGTCTCGAGGTCATGGCCCTCGTCCGCCGCGGTCAGGTGCTCGCCCTCTTCGGGAGAAACATCCGGGTCCATCTGGTGGACAAGCGCGGCCTCTTCCTTCTCCTCTTCAGGAGCGGGAGCCAACTCGGAGATCGCGGCAGACGTTTCTTCTACCGACACCTCGGCCTCGATCTCGGGCTCGACCGACAGTTCGGGAGTGGACTCGGGCTCGACCGACAGTTCGGGAGTGGACTCGGCCTCGATCGCGAGGTCGCCGGGCTCGCCGCTGGTCTCGGCGGGGGCTTCGAGGTCGCCGGGCTCGCCGGAATCACGCATCGCCTGCTTGCGCGACAGACTGATCCGCCTGCGATCGAGATCGATGTCGATGATCTTCACCGGAACCCGGTCGTGGACGGAAACCTCGTCCTCGGCTTTCTCGACGTGGTGTTCGGCCAGTTCGGAGATGTGCACCAAACCTTCGATGGCGTCGTCAACCTCGACGAAGGCACCGAACGGCACGAGCTTGGTGACCCTGCCCTCGATGACGTCGCCGACCTCGTGGCTGCGGGCGAACTGCCGCCACGGGTCTTCCTGGGTCGCCTTGAGCGAGAGAGACACCCGCTCGCGCTCGAGATCGACGTCGAGGACCTCGACCTGGACCTCCTGGCCGACCTCGACGACCTCCGATGGGTGATCGACGTGCTTCCAGGAGAGCTCGGACACGTGGACCAATCCGTCGACGCCACCGAGGTCCACGAAGGCACCGAAGTTGACGATCGAAGAGACGGTCCCCGTCCGGACCTCGCCCTTCTCGAGCGACGTGAGGAACTCCTGACGCTGTTCTGCCTGAGACTCCTCGAGGAACTTCCTGCGGGACAGCACGACGTTGTTGCGGTTCTTGTCCAGTTCGATGATCCGGCACTCGAGCTCCTGGCCCACGTAGGGCTGGAGGTCACGGACGCGTCGCATCTCGACCAGTGAGGCCGGAAGGAAACCACGAAGTCCGATGTCGAGGATCAGTCCACCCTTGACGACCTCGATCACGGGGCCGGTCACGGTCTCGTCCTTAGTCTTGATCTCTTCGATCCGGCCCCACGCGCGCTCGTACTGGGCGCGCTTCTTGGACAGGATCAGACGCCCATCGGCATCCTCTTTCTGGAGGACCAGGGTCTCGATCTCATCCCCGATGGACACGACGTCAGATGGGTCCACGTCGTTGCGGATGGAGAGTTCCCGGAGAGGGATAACGCCCTCTGACTTGTATCCGATATCGAGCAGGACCTCGTCCTTCTCGATCTTGACGACGATACCCGTCATCAGGTCCCCGTCGTCGAACGGCTTGATGGTGGCGTCGATCGCCGCCATCAGCTCTTCCATGGTCTCGCCTACGTCGTTCTCGACGATGATGCCCCCGGCGAAGGCCTCGCCCGAGGTCGAAGGTGCCGTGCGGGTTATCGTGCCGCCGTGCCCGTCCGGCAGGGTCTGCTCTTGGTTGGCCGACGCTTCCGCAGCGCCGTCTTGCTGGTCACTCATATGGAAAGGGTTCCTCCTTACAGGGATTACCTCCCATAAGGGAGGCCAAAGAAGTATAGGGCCCAGCCCCCAAAGCGCTCAACCACGGCGTTAAGACGAACAGAAGGTCAGCCTTTCGCCTCCGCCCAAGTGACCCCTGTCGAGGACTCGACCCCCAAAGGGACCTTCATCTCGCATACCGAGGTCATCTCGCGCTCGACCAGCTCGGTCGCCGCGACTACCTCGTCCTCGGGGACCTCGAAAACCAGCTCGTCGTGGACGGTGAGGATCATCCGGGCCGACAGCTCTGAGGCCTCGAGTTCGCGCTCGACGTTGATCATCGCCAGCTTCATGATGTCGGCCGCGCTTCCCTGGATCGGGGCGTTGAGGGCCTGGCGCTCGCCGATCGACCTGACCCGAGGGTTGCCGCTCCCGAGCTCGGGCAAGTACCTGCGGCGGCCGAACATCGTGGTCGTGAAGCCGTCCGCATAGGCCTGTTTGACGACCGCGTCGAGGAAGTCGGCAACCCCTCCGAAGCGTTCGAAGTAGACCTCAATGATCTGCTCCGCCTCGGCTACGGGGACGTTGAGGCGCTCGGCCAGCCCGGGCGCGCCCATGCCGTACGCGAGCCCGTAGTTCACCATCTTCGCGACCGACCTGTGCTTCGTCTTCAGCTCGCTCGGTTCGAGGTCATAGATCTGGGCTGCGGTCGCCGAGTGGATGTCCTGATCCTGATTGAACACATCGATCAAGATCGGGTCCTCGGAGAGATGTGCCATCACCCGCAGCTCGATCTGCGAGTAGTCGACGGAGAGGAGCATGCCCCCCTCCTCGGCGATGAACGCGCGCCTTATCTGCTTGCCGAGGTCGGTGCGGACGGGGATGTTCATCAGGTTCGGGTTCGTCGACGAGAGGCGCCCGGTGGCAGCCACTGTCTGGTCGTACGTCGTGTGGATGCGGCCGTCGCCGGGATCCACCAGAGGTGGGAGAGCATCGACGTAGGTGTTCTTGAGCTTCGCCAGCTCGCGATAATCGAGCAGCGTCTGCACGAACGGATGCTGATCGACGAGGGTCTGCAGCGCACGCGCGTCGGTCGAGAGCCCGGTCTTGGTACGCCTGGTCGTCTTCAACCCCAGCTTGTCGTAGAGGAGAACCCTCAGCTGCGTCGGTGAGCCCAGGTTGATGATCTCGCCGGCATGCTCGTAACACTCGGCTTCGAGCTCGGCGACGCGCTTATCGAGCTCTTCCGCCATGCCCCCCAGGTAGTCGAGGTCGATCCTGATGCCGCGCTCCTCCATGTGGGCGAGCACCGGGATCAGCGGATGCTCGATCTGGAGGTAGAGGTCGGCCATGCCGAGGCGGTCGAGCTCGGGAGCGACCGCGCCGGCGATCTCGAGGGTCGCCCTCGCCCGCAGTCCGGCGTCCTCCGCGGCACTCTGATCGGGTACACCTCCGGCAAGGTCGAGCGTTCCCTGATCGCCGTCGTCGGCGCGTTCCACCCCGGTGACCGCTTTGAGCTCACGGCCTGTGTACTTGCGGGCCATCTCTTCGAGCGCGTAGCCGGGCGCACCGGGGTCGAGGATGTACGACGCTACATGTGTGTCGAGCACGACACCGTCGATCGAGACCCCGGCTGCATCGAGGGATAGATAGAGAGAGCGTGCCCCGTGAACGAACTTCTCGACCTTCGGATCCTCTAGGACCCCCCGCAGTCCGGCGACCGCCTCATCTCCCGACACCCCGTCGGGCCCGATGGGAACGAACGCAGCCTTCCCTTCGTCACCCCACGCGAACGCCAGCGAGCGCGGCTTCCCCCGCGGAGCAGCCGGAACCATGTCGATCGCGACGCGCCCGGCGTCGGTCAGCGCGGCGGCAAGCTCCTCGAGGTCGCCCGGTGATGCCGCGACGGTCAGCTCGAGCTCGAGTGGCTCTCCCTCGCCTTCGGCCGCCTCGGGCAGATCGGAGAGAAGGCGCTCGAGGAGCGTCCTGAACTCGAGCGAGGTGAACAACTCGCGGACCTGCTCGAGATCCCAGGCCCCCATCTTGAGGTCTCCGATGGCGACCTCCTTAAGCGGCACCTCACCGAGCGTAGAGAGCCTCTTGTTGATCGCCACCTGCTCCGCGTGCGCGGCGAGGTTCTGCGAGAGCTTCGGCGTTTGTTCCGCCGCATGAGCAACGACCTCCTCCGAGCTCCCGTACTTCTGGATCAGTTTCGCCGCGGTCTTCGTCCCCACACCGGGGACGCCGGGGAGGTTGTCGGAGTTATCGCCTTCGAGGGCCTTGAGGTCGACGTACTTGGATGGAGGCACCCCATAACGTTCCTCTACCGCCTTCGGATCCATCTCGACGATGTCGGTAATCCCCCGGCGGTTGTAGAGGACCTTTATGCGACCCCCGACCAGCTGGAAGAAGTCCCTGTCGCCGGTGACGATGCGCACGTCCACGTCTTCCGCCGCGCCCATATGGGCCAGGTAGGCGATGATGTCGTCGGCTTCATGCCCCGGCATCTCGAACATCGGGATGCTCATCACCTTGAGCACCTCCCGGATGAGAGGGACCTGCGGAGAGAAGAACTCGGGGGACTCGGCGCGGTTCGCCTTGTAGCCGGCGAACTCCTCCGTCCGCTGCAACGGAGCTCCGGCGTCGAGGCAGGCGGCGATGAAATCGGGCTTCTGCTCCTGGAGCAGCTTGATGAGCATCGACGTGAATCCGTACACGGCGTTGGTGTGCGTGCCGTCCGAGGTCTGCAGGTCTTCCGGCAGCGCGTAGAAGGCGCGGAAGGCGAGCGAATAGCTGTCGATCAGCAGGAGCTTGGGCCGGGATTTCTTCGGAGGAGACATCTTTCTCAGCTTACAATCGAGCCATGACGACTCCCTCAGCGCACCTCCCGGTAGATCTCCGTGAACTCAACCCGGCCTCGAAGCAATACCTCGAGGCGATCTTCGAGCTCGGCGAGGAGGGCCAGCGGGTCCTCCAGGCCCGCATCTCGGAACGGCTGGGTCTTGCCCCGGCGACCGTGTCCGAGGCGGTCAAGAGGCTCGTAGCCGACGGCTACGTCACGACCCAGAACGGCAAGGAGATCGTCCTGACCAACGAAGGCAACACGATCGCCCAGACCCTGGTCAGGAGACACCGCCTCGCCGAAAGGATGCTCGTCGACATCCTGGGCATCCCATGGCACCTCTGCCACGAGCAGGCGGAGGACTGGGAGAAGGTCATGACGTCCGAGGTCGAGGCCGCGATCCTGGCGAAGCTCGACGGCGACGCGACCTGTCCTCACGGCAACCCGATCCCGGGAGAGCCCTCCCCGGTGGCGTGGTCGGAACTGACCCCAGTCGCCGCCCTCACCGCGGGACAGGAGGGCACGCTCACCCGGCTCCTCGAGGATGTCGAGCTCGACCACGACGTCCTCTATTACCTGGAAAAGCATGACCTCATGCCGGGCAGTGATCTGAAGCTTCTGGAGGTCGCCCCCGACGGGACCCGCACCCTCGAGATCAAGGGCCGGCAGGTCGCCCTCGGCAGCCGCCTGGCCGACAATCTCTGGGTTCTACCGGCTTAGGGACCCACGATCACGCCCGTGAAACTTAACTACCCGTGTAGTGGCTAACGGTGGACGAGCAGGCTGCCGATGGGACCCCCATGGGAGCGATGCGTTCAACAGACAGCGTGACCTCGACCGCCCTTAGAGCCTTGAGGCGGCCGCAGACGGGACTCGCCGCGGTCCTTGCGGCCGTGGCCCCGGAGCTGGACGCGGCGATGGTCGCCGCCTACCTCGTTCCCTCGGGATCCGACCCCGTCGAGATGCTGGCCTCGGGAGGACCTCGAGCGGCAGCTCTCGGCCCTCCAGGAAACGCATCCGGCCGCCAGGCAGAGCTGATCAGGTCCGTGGGACTCGAGGTCGCGTTCACCCAGGCACCGCCGGCGCTCGCCGATTGCCCCCCGTGGTCGAAGAACCAGCACGTGTCTGGGATCTCCACGCTACTCAGCGACACCTCGTCGTGCGTCCTCATCGCCGGTGGGGACACGCCGATCGACCCGGACGACCTCTACAGAGCTTCGGCTCCGGTCGGCCTCATGATCCAGGCGATCTCCCAGGAACGCGAGATCGCCAGGCTCCGGGGGGATGTCCATCAGATGTCCCAGGACAGATCCCTGCTCGCGTCAACCTTGCAGCACGACCTGCGCTCTCCGCTGACTTCGATCCTCGGATACGCCTGCACGCTCAAGCAACATCCTGGGGAGTTGCCCGTCGACCAGCAGGCGAACCTCTTGGACGCGATCATCTCCCAGGCGGAACGGCTGAACAGGATGATCGGGGAAACGATCGCCCGTGAAACCGGCGACATCAGCGGACCACTGCGCTTGCGACTCGTAAGGGCAACGGATGTCGTCGAACGAGTGGCCGCTGCAGGGCACATCGGCAGCGGAGGCGAGGTCGTCATCGAGTGCGACTCCGATCTCCAGATCGTTACCGATCCCGACCGGCTCGAACGAGCCCTCCTCAACCTCGTCGACAACGCCTTGAAGTACTCCCCTTCCGAGGTCCCGGTTCACGTCATCGTCGAGGTGCAGGGCTCCGGCGTTACCTTCACGGTCGCCGACAACGGGCCCGGCGTCTCTCCAGAGGTCCTTCCGGGCCTCTTCGGCGCCTACGCGACCGATCCTCAGCGAGCGGACGGAACGGGCCTGGGTCTCCACTCGGTTCGCCAACTGGCCGAAGAACTAGGTGGACGGGTCGGTTACTCGCGCACGCACGACTGGTCCAGGTTCAGCATCACGATCCCCTCAGAAGCGGATCCTCCAAACAAGAAGGAGGATCAGTCCCGATGAGCGCGGCAGAAGTCGCAGAGCGAACCGGGGCTCACGATGTCTTCATCCTCAGAAGGATCGAGGACCAGCGCCTCTTCAACCTTGACGGCCACGGTCGGGGGTCAGGCTGGGCGGGAAACATCACGGTGGCGCCCGGCGAGGAGCCGATGCTCCACGAAGCGATGGACGGCCGCCTCGTGCGCAAGAACTCCGGCGTACCGTTCCGGGTGTTCGGCCCCTATTGGTCGACCTCCGTCGCGATCGTTCCCGTCGAGCACGGGGTCGTGGTCTTCGGTGGAGGCGACGTCGCGGGGTGCGACGACGCCGTACTCACCGCCGCTGCATCGCAGGTGATGGGCCACGTCTCCGCGGTTCCGGGCGGGAAGAGGGAAGCCGACGACGCCGAGCTCCGTCAGGCCCTAGAGGCGCTCGAAGCGATGGACACCTCGACGATCCACAAGGCTGCGACCCAACTCGCTGCGCTGGCTGCCCGGTCGCTCTCGTGCGAGTTCGGGGCCGTTCTCCTCAACGGTTCGCCACCTCAGTTGTTCATGGCCGACGAAGGATGGCGGCCCGCCGGAACGAAAGACGAGGTGGTCGCAGCACTTCTTCCGCTCCAGCAGGCAGCCTCGGAAGGCATGCTCGTCGAACAGGACACCGCGCAGAGTGCGTTCCCTTACCGGCCGCTATCGCGCGAGGACGGGCTCGTCGCCCGCCTGGCCGTTCCTCTCGGATCGGATGGAAAGCTGGGTGTCCTGGTGGTGGCTCATGCCGGCAGTGCTGCGCGCGGGTTCACCTCTCTGTGCCAGAAGGTCGTCTCCACGCTCGGCGAGAACGCAGGACGGATGCTCGAGGCGCAGCTGGCTTCCGGCTCGCCCCCGGCCCCCCGCCCCGACTAACCCCCTCTATACCGCGCACAAAGACCCTGGCGTGTCCTCCAGAGCAAGCTCCAGGGTCTTTGTGCGCGGAAATGGACCCTCGCGCGGGGGCCACAGGCCCCCTGGTTCGGAGCGCGGACGGGGGCCTAGGGGGTGGTTTTTTGCGCGCGGAAGGGCCAGGTTCTCTGCGCGGATCCGGGTCGGGGGTAGGTTTTGAATGATTGTGCGGGCGCCGCAGGCGACCGCTCCGAGGTGTGGGTCACACCCCGGAGCTCTGCGGGTTCGGGGGCTACCCGCTCCTGTTACCGAGCTCGCGATCGAGGAGGAAGAGCGCCTCACCCTTCTCTCCGACCCGGCGCAGAGAATCCACCACATCCCCCACGATCTTCTCTTCCTCGACCTGCTCCGTGACGAACCAGTTGAGGAACGCCTGACTGGCGTAGTCGCGCTCCTCACCCGTGAGCGTGTACAGATCGTCGATCGCGGCGGTCACCGATTCTTCGTTCGCCAGAGCCGCCTCGAAGACCGCCAGCGGAGACTTGTAATCGGTGGGCGGCTTCTCGATCGCGTCGAGCGTGACCCGGCCGCCCCGGTCGAGGATGAACGAGTAGAACTTCACCGCATGCTCGAGCTCTTCCTGATACTGGGCACGAAGCCACGTCGCGAAGCCGGGGAGGCTCTGCGCCTCGCAGTAAGCCGACATCCCGAGGTACACGTACGCGCTGTGGAACTCGAATCCGAGCTGATGGTTCATAGCTTCTTCGACTCTCTTGGGGATCGCCATCCGGTAAACCCTTTCTCGTATGCCAACAGGCTGCTCAGCCAGTAGGTTCCTGCCGTTGACTGTAGGGCGACATCGTCGATCTTTCCAGCACGGGTGACCGCGACGATGACCTTCGGCGGGGCGAACGAAGAGGTTGTGGAGCCCGAAGGAGAACGCGTTGGATCCGGGTCTTTGACATGGTCGGGGCGGGCCGGTAGTTTGCGGCCACAGAAGATACCCAAAGCACGTGAGCAACGGCGCTCTGCACCAGCGGGGCGCCTTTTCCTTTCCCCAGGAGGAAGGCGCCGAAGGGCGGAGGAGGGAAAGGAAGGACACCCATGACCCTCTACGACGCCGTGAGGGACGAACGGGACGCGTGCGGGATCGGATTCGTCGCCGACCAGCAGGGCCGGTCCAGCCGTACGATCGTCGACATCGCGCTCGATGCGCTGTGTCGCGTGAAGCACCGCGGGGCGATCGCGGCCGACGCGCTGACCGGTGATGGAGCCGGACTCCTCCTTCCCCTGCCGAGGGCGATCCTCGCCTCGTCGCTGTGGAGCGGGAGCGACCGGGAGCTGTGGAGCGGGAGCGACCGGGAGCAATCGACCGGTGAGCCCGAACGCATCGGAGCCGCGATGCTCTTCATCGCTCCCACAGGAGTCGACGCCGCTCATGACCTGCTCGTCGAGGCGGCTGCGGCAGAAGGCATCGAACAGGTCACCTTCCGTTCCGTCCCGATCGAGGAGACCGCCCTCGGAGATGCGGCGCAAGCGTCGCTCCCCCACATCGAGCAAGCGTTGTTCCTGCGACCGTTAGGCATCGACGACGCCGAGGGTGAGCGCCGTGCGTTCCGGATGCGGCGCCGCCTAGAGGCAGCCGCGCGCGTCCGGGGTACGGGACTGTACGTCGCCTCGTGCTCGTTCAGAACGATCACGTACAAGGCGATGTGCGCGGCCGATCAGCTGGCAAACTTCTATCCGGATCTGGCCGACGCTCGCTACGACGCCTGGTTCGCCATATTCCATCAGCGCTACTCGACCAACACCGCTCCGAGCTGGGAACGCGCGCAACCTTTCCGCTTCGTCGCCCACAATGGCGAAATCAACACCATCAGGGGCAACGTCGCGTGGATGAAGTCACGCGAGGGCCGGCTGGGTGCCGAAGACCTTGCGCCGGAGGACCTCTTGATCCCCGTAATCGACGAGAGCGGCTCCGACTCGGCGATGCTCGACGAGGCCCTCGAGCTTCTCGTGCGCGGCGGACGCGATCTCGATCACGCGGCCACGATGCTGATCCCCGCGGCATGGGAACGCCTCGAGGGGATGGATCCCGAGGTCCGCGACTTCTTCCGCTATCACTCCGCTCTGGTCGAGCCGTGGGACGGACCCGCCGGCCTGGTGTTCAGCGATGGTCTCCGTGTGGCCGCGAGTCTCGATCGCAATGGGCTCCGCCCGCTCAGGGTCCAGGTATGCGAGGACGGCCTCGTGGCGTGCTCGTCGGAAGCAGGCGCGGTTTCGACTAGAGGACATGGGCGGATCACGCGAGGACGCCTCGGTCCGGGCCAGATGCTCGTGCTCTCTCCCACCGAGGGCGGGCTCGTAGACGATGCTCAGATCAAGCAGCGCCTCGCGCGCCGGCGTCCCTACGGGGACTGGGTCGACGCCTCCCGCATCCCTGCGGGCGGCGGCACTCCGGTGACCGAGGCTCCGGCCGATGTCGTGTCCCGGCAGGTGGCCGCCGGTTACTCGAAGGAGGAGTTCACGGTCGTCATCCGCCCGATGGGATCGGGCGGCGCCGAACCGACCTCGTCGATGGGAGACGACACCGCCCAGCCGCCGCTGTCCGGGACCTCGAGGGGGGTGTTCTCCTACCTCAAGCAACGGTTCGCGCAGGTGACCAACCCACCGATCGACCACCTCCGAGAGCGCCATGTGATGTCGACGTCGACCTACGTCGGCCGCCGGGGCCCTCTGCTGCACGAACGTTCCGAGTCGGCGCGCGTACGGCGGTTCGACTCCTTCGTCCTCTATCCCGACGCCGTCGAAGCACTGCTCGCGGAGGGTGCCGTGCTCCTCGACGCCAGCTTCGATGTCCTCGAAGGGCCCGATGGCCTCGAGCCTGCCCTCAGGTCGCTGGCCGAGGCGGCGTGTGCGGCCGTGGCCTCGGGGGCAGAGATCGTCGTCATCAGCGACCGGGGAACTACCGACGAACGCTCTCCGATCCCTTCCGCTCTCGCCGCGGGCGCGGTTCACCATGCGCTGCTGGGTGCCGGGCTGCGTGGCCTCGCCGGCATCGTGATCGAAGCCGACGACGTACGAGAGACGCACCACTTCGCATGCCTGTTGACCAACGGGGCCGACGCGATCTGCCCGCGCCTTGCGCTCCAATCGTTGTGCGATCTCGCGGTCAACGGACGACTGGGGGGCGACGCCGGGCCGGTCGACGCGCAGCTGCGGTTCGCGTCCGCGGTCGAAGACGGTGTCCTCAAAGTGATG
The DNA here is from genome assembly GCA_016649855.1 of Actinomycetota bacterium. Taxonomy (GTDB): domain Bacteria; phylum Actinomycetota; class CADDZG01; order CADDZG01; family WHSQ01; genus WHTI01. The sequence goes on from JAENWQ010000012.1 coordinate 20,290, forward strand.
AGCAAGATGGGCATCTCGACGCTCGATTCGTACAAGGGCGCCCAGATCATCGAGGCCATCGGTCTGGGCCCCGACGTCATCGATCTCTGCTTCCCGGGCGTCTCCTCGGTCCTGGGAGGACTATCGCTCACCGAGCTGGGGGCCGACGCGTTGATCAGGCACGAGGCCGGGATGGCGGTGAAGCCCAAGTTGGTCAACACCGGCTTCATCAAGTTCAAGAAAGGCGGCGAGTACCACTCCTACGAACCGGATGTGGTGAGCGCGCTGCACGAGCACGTCGGGATCACCCCGGCCAAGAACGGGAACACCGACGAGAAGGCCGCGCACGCGTTGCGCGCCGCGGTTAGTGGAGCGGGAGCGACCGGGAGCGGAGGGGTCCCGGGTGCCTACGACCGCTTCGCCCGGCTGGTCAACGAACGGCCGGCCGCCGAACCCCGCGATCTCCTGGCCTTCGCACCCGCCGAGGCGATACCGATCGACGAGGTCGAAGACGCCCGAGCGATCGCCGCGCGCTTCTCATCGGGCGCGATGTCGCACGGAGCACTCTCCGCCGAAGCGCACGAGACGATGGCCAGGGCCCTCAATCTGATCGGGGGTGCGGCGAACTCCGGCGAGGGCGGGGAAGCCCCCGAGAGGTTCGTCGACGACCGGAACTGCTCGATCAAGCAGGTTGCCTCCGGCCGCTTCGGGGTCACACCGTCTTACATAGCGAGCGCGACGGAACTGCAGATCAAGATGGCGCAAGGTTCCAAGCCGGGCGAGGGTGGGCAGCTACCGGGCAAGAAGGTGTCGGTCGAGATCGCGCGCCTGAGGCACACGGTCCCCGGGGTCGCTCTCATCTCTCCCCCGCCCCATCACGACATCTACTCGATCGAGGACCTGGCGCAGTTGATCTTCGACCTCAAGCAGGCGAACCCGGATGCGAAGGTGTCGGTGAAGCTCGTTTCGAGTGAAGGTGTCGGCACGATCGCCGCGGGCGTCGTCAAGGGACTCGCCGATGTCGTCCACGTCTCCGGCGGTGACGGCGGCACCGGCGCCAGCCCGCTCGGGTCGATCAAGAACGCGGGGATGCCGTGGGAGATCGGCCTTGCCGAAGTGCGGGAGGCCCTGTCCGCCAACGATCTCCGAGGCCGGGCGCGCGTGCGCGTTGACGGAGGGTTCAAGACCGGGCGCGATGTCGTCGTAGCCGCGCTCCTCGGAGCGGATGAGTTCTCCTTCGGCACTGCGATCCTGATCGCCGAGGGCTGCATCATGGTCCGGACCTGCCACCGCAACACCTGTCCGGTCGGCATCACCACCCAGGACGAGAAGCTGAGAGCGAAGTTTGCCGGTACCCCAGAGATGGTGGCGGCGTACCTGATGTCGGTCGCCGAGGAGGCCCGGACGCTCCTCGCCTCGCTCGGGCTGCGCAGTGTCGAAGAGGCGATCGGCCGGGTCGATCTCCTGATCCCGCGGACGGTTGGCGACGCTCGCGCCGACTCACTCGACCTCACCCCGTTGCTCACTCCCTCGGGCGGCGAGCGCAGCTTCACTGGAAGTATGGCCCTGCAGTCTCCTCGGTCCGCCCTCGGCGACGAGCTCTTCGATGACTCGGTCGCAGCGCTCGAGACCGGCGAGGATGCCTCGCTCGATTACGCGATCTCGACCGCCGACAGAACGGTTGGAGCACGGCTCGGATGCTGGGCCGCCAAGCGGTGGAGCCCGGGGAAGCCGCCGGGAACCGTGAGCGCAACCTTCACCGGCGAGGCCGGCCAGTCCTTCGGCGCGTTCCTGTCCGAAGGGATCGAGCTGAACCTGATCGGTGAGGCCAACGACTACGTGGCCAAGAGCATGGGGGGGGGCAGAGTCACGATCACGCCGCCGGAGAACGACGCCGGGGATCCCGTTCTCGCGGGTAACACCGTGCTCTACGGGGCCACCGGGGGCCAGCTCTTCATCGCCGGTCGCGCCGGTGAACGCTTCGCGGTTCGGAACTCCGGCGCGGTGGCCGTGGTCGAGGGTACGGGCGACCACGCCTGCGAGTACATGACCGGCGGGGCCGTCGTGATCTTGGGCCCGACCGGCCGGAACCTGGGTGCGGGCATGAGCGGCGGCGAAGCCTACGTTTTCGACCCCTCGGAGACGCTCGACGGCAACCTGAACGAGCAGTTGGTGGCGGCGTACGAACCGACCGAGGGTCAGCTGGCCTCGCTGCAGCGCGTGATCACCCGGCACATCGAGGCCACGGGCTCGTCCATCGCGCGGGCGATCCTCGACGACTGGGAGACCACTTCCACATCCTTCCGGCGGGTCACACCGGTGGCCGAGGTCGCCCGACTCGAGGCGATGTTCGAAGGGACCGCGGTCTCCGCGGCCTAAGCGTCTGGGGCACCGTCCGCCGGTGCCGTTGATCGGCGCGCCACCACGAGCGCGGCGACCGCCCCCATCATCGCCGGAACCGCGAGCGCGGTTCCGGCCACGCGCAGACCGGCAGTAGTGGCCAGGGCTCCGTCGACGAGGCTGCCGATCGGACGGACGCCGTGGAACGACAAGCTCCAGTAGGCCATGACCCGGCCCCGGTAGGCATCGTCGGTCATGAGATGGAGCAGGCTCGTGGCCGTCGTGACCGACGCCAGGTACCCGAAGCCGGACACGTAGAGGAACCCGAGGCTCATCCATTCCGTCGACGACAGGGCGAAGCCGAGCATGCCCACCGATTGTGTGAACAGGGTGACCGAAACGATGCGCAACGACGGATGCCAGCGGGTCACGATGAACGCGGCGGTAACGGCACCCGCTCCGAACGCCCCCACGAGGAACCCCGCGTAGGTATCCGGCCGGCCGAGGATGTCGGTCGAGAACGCGGGTGTCAACGTGTTGACGGGATCGGCGGTCAGCGACACCAGCCCCACCACCGCTATCGGGAGGAACAGGAGGATGTCACTGGTGAGGAAGCGGAAGCCGACCTTGACCGGCGCGCCGGCGACGGGCTGGGAAGGTTCCGTCTTCCGAGCCCTCACCATGAACAGAGCGGCCACCAGGGCCAGGAACGAGAGCGAGTTGAAGAAGAACGCCCACGCGATCCCGTAGCGGGCCACGACCAGCACGCCCAAGACCGGTCCGAGGGCCCGCGCCAGGTTGAAGGTCACGGCGGTCAGCGCGACCGCGGAATGCAGCTCCGCCTTGGAGACCAACGAGGGGACGAACGCTTGCAGCGTCGGCGTCGTGAACGCGGTCGTCACCCCCGTGGCGAAGGCGAAAGTGATGACGATCCCCGCGTTGACGGCATCGGCCCCGGTCAGCACGGAAAGCAGCGCCGTGAGGACGGACGCGCAGACCTGCATCGTGATCAGGAGCTTGCGGCGGTCGACTCGGTCCGCGACCCGGCCCGCAGTGGTGGCGAGGATGAGGATGGGAGCGAACTGAGCGAAGTTGACGACCCCCACCAACAACGTCGAACCCGTCAGGCGGTAGACGAGCAAGACCTGCGCTATGTTCTGGAACCACGTCCCAGAGTTCGAGATGAGGCTCCCGAAGAACAGCGGGCCGTAGTCGCGACTGAGCAACACGCGCCCTATCGAGCGCGGGGGAAGAACCTCCGGTCGGCGTGGCTCAGGCAACTTTCCTCTTAGGCGCTCCGGTAAAGCTTCGTCATCACAAACTCGCGGTGGCCCAGCGCCTCGGCGGCGGTCAGCCGGCCGTTCGCCGTCCGCACCACCACATCGAGCAGGCGCCTGCCGGCCTCGTCGAGATCGTATTCCCGGCTCAACAGCCCCGACACATCGAGGTCGATGTGCTCGCTCATCGTCGACACCGTCAGGGGGTTGCCCGACAGCTTGATCACAGGCTCGATCGGGTTGCCGACCACGTTGCCCTGACCCGTGGGGAAGAGGTGGAGCACCGCGCCGGCGGCGGCCATGAGGGTCACGCATTCGCCCGCCGCCGACGACGTGTCCATGTAGTTGAGTCCGGACTTGGTCGGCGCCTCGGCCGGGCCCAAGACGTCCACGACCGGTTTCGTGCCGGTCTTGGCGATGTTTCCGAGCGCCTTCTCCTCGATAGTCGTCAGGCCGCCGCGGATGTTCCCCTCGGTCGGCTGGCTGCCGAACAGATCGGCCCCGCTTGCCTCGATCATCGCGAGGTAGTCGTCGTAGATCGTCTGGAACTTCTTGCGGACCTCCTCGGATTCGCAGCGCTCCGCTATGAGGTATTCGCCGCCGGTGAGCTCGGGCGTCTCACCGAAGAACGCCGTGCCGCCTTCATCCACGACCCGGTCTACGACGCGGGCCACTGTGGGGCACGAGGCGAGGCCGGTCGTCGTGTCGGACTCGCCGCACTTGATACTGACCCACACGTCGGACAGCGCTACCGGCTCGCGCTGCAGCTCGGTTGCGTCCTGCAACATCTTCTGGGCGACGCGCGCCGCGTTCGCCGCGGTCTGGAGGTCTCCGGTGCGCTCGATCGCAAACGCCTCGACGGGCTTACCGGTAGCAGCGATCCCCTCCGCGATACGGTCGGCCCAGTTGGGTTCGATCGCGATCACGACGCACGCCGCGACGTTGGCGTTGGCGCCGGTGCCGATGAGGGTCCGGAACGTGAGGTCGAGGTCCTCCCCGAACTGCAGGCGCCCGTACGCGTGGGGAAGCGCAAGCGTGCCGGGAATCATGGCGGCAACCTTCTCGGCCGCGGCGTTGGAGATGTCGTCGACCGGAAGGATCGCGACGTGGTTGCGAACGCCGACGCGACCGTTCGACCGCCGGTAGGCGAAGATCTGCTGGTTGTCTACCATCTCGAACTCCTCATGTTGTGTGTGTGGATGTAGTCCCCGGTGCTGACGTCCGCGGTCACGTGTCCGACGGCCACTCCGTACTTGTGCACGTCGTCGCCGTCCTTCAGGTCCTTCAGGGCGACCTTGTGTCCCAGGGGAACCTCGCCCCGGGTCGTGACCGTCACGCGGCCTCCGGTATCCATCGCCACCGCAACGGCTTCTCGGCCCGACGGCACGTCTTCGATAGCGACGGCGACGTCGTCGCCTTCGTGGTGGATGAGGAACTGGTGATCCATCGCTTCTCCTTTCCGCCGGATCACGCGACCCGGCTAACCAATACGGGACTTACTGAGGCACTTGTCTTCCGCAAGACCGATCCGCGCGGTCCCCGGGTCACGCGTCGCCCTCCGGCTCGAGCCCGAGGAGCCCGGCGAGGGTGCCGCCCAAGATCGCGGCCGTCACCTCGGAGGACAGACCGGCACGCGTTACGGTGCCGACGGGATCGGGGTCGCCCATCGGGAAGGGATAGTCGCTGCCGAGAACCACGCGCTCCGCGCCCACCCGTTCGACGAGGAATCGCAGGGCATCGGGATCGTGAACCACGGTGTCGTAGTAGAAGCTGCGTAGGAACTCGCTCGGCGGGCGCGACAGGTTGGCGGCGGTCTTTCCCGGCAGC